>SCVT01000245.1 GCA_004296815.1 Reyranella sp.
CACGGAACAGCGCGTTGTCGAGATGCGCGAACTGCGCGAAGCGATGGGCGCCGGCGAGGTGGAGGAAGTTGACGCCGAGCACGGTGCCGAGCAGCACGACCAGGCCTTCGAGGCGCCAGTCGCCGGCGGCGCTTTCCCAATGCATGGCGAGCAGGCCCGCGCCCAGGATGGCCGCGCCATCGAACACGGCGGCGACGCGCGTGACGATCGCTTCGGAGATCGTGGCAGCCGACTCTGACTTTATGTGTGAATTCATCTGAGGCTCCGTGCGGGTCTCGACGATATGGGTCGATTGTCCACGCCATGCGCCCGCAGGTGTTGTGACCAACTGGGGATCGCGGCCGTCAGGCCGCGAGCACCGATGCGGCGAAGCGCTGCGGTGTCTGTGATGCAGCGAAGGCCTGCGCCGAAGCGAGGTCGAGAAACGACGACGGGCCGAGCTGTGCCATTTGTGTGATCGCGGCCGCGACCGCGGCGGGGTCAGACGAATCGACGGCGAGGCCGAGACGGTGCTCGCGTGTCAGGTGGCCGACGAGACCGTATTGCTGTGCCAGCACCGGGCGTCCGGCGCGCGCGGCCCACAGCAGCACGCCGCTCGAGCCGACGAAGCGCTGGTAGGGCGCCAGCACGACGTCGCTGCGCTCGACGAGACCCTCGAGCTCGTCGTCGCCGAGGCGGCGATCGTCGATGCCGAGCCACAGCTCGGGCCGGAGCGACGCGAGCCGTCGCCGGCGCTCGTCGATGCGGGGCTGCAAGGCGGGATCGACGCGGCCGGCCATCAGCACGGCGATGCGGCTCGCCACCAGCGGCGGCAGGCGCTCCAGCGCCTCGAGCACGACCAGCGGCCCCTTGCGTTCGGTGAGATAGCCGAACAGCAGGAAAGCGATGCGGCCCTGCGGCACCGCGTTGTTGTCGTTGCCCGCTACGGCGACGCGGTCGATGACAGCCGGATGTGCGGGATCGGGCAGCGCCTCGACCTTGTGGCCGTTGGCGTAGGCGGCGGCGTGCGCGGGAAAGAACGGATCGAGCGACAGCACGCGGCCGAGCGCGGGGTTGCGCAGCATCAGGCGGTAGAGGATCGCCTTGCGCAGGTCGCGCAGGCGTTCGCCGACGCCGCGGTGATGGCTGCCGAAGTCGCGGTAGTGGACGGAGGGGCGGAAGAGGATGCCTGAGAGGGTGCGGCCGCCGGCGCGCAAGCCGAGGGCCAGCGGCAGCGCCAGAAGGTCGATCGACAGGAAGAAGCCCTGCTCCGCGCCGCTGTCCTGCAGGTGCCGGCGCATGGTCCACCAGCGGGCGAAGGCGGCGACCGACAGACGGCGATCGGTGCACCAGCGCAGCTCCCGTTCGGAGAGCGGGCGCAGCTTGACCCGGCCCAGGATCTCGGCGGGACAGGTATCCGCGAGGGCGCGGCAGATCGAGGGCGGCGCCGCGATCGAGATCGACGGCCGGTCGCGGCCGGCGGCGGCGAACTCGATCAGGTGGCGCAGCCACTCCTGCGAATGGCCCTCGGCGTCGGGCTCGAACACCAGCACGCGGCGCGCCACCGGCTCACCGTGCGGCGGCAAGGGCGTCGAGACGTCCCAGCAGGCCGCCCAGTATGTGTGGCTTGGAATAGTTGCGCTCGACGAAGTCGCGCCCGCGGCGTCCGAGCTCGAGGCGCAGCCGCCGATCGTCGGCCAGCCGCAGCACGGCCTCGGCGAAGGCCGGCGGCTCGTCGGGCGGCACGCAGAGGAACGCGCCGCTCTCGTGCTGCAGTTGCCAGAGCACCGTGCCCGGCAGCGCGGTGGCGACGAAAGGCCGGCCGACCGCCATGATGTTGAAGACCTTGGAGGGCACGGCGAAGGCTGCGGCGTCGGGATTCTGCGGCACGAGATGGATGTCGCCCTGGCAGAGCGCCGTGGCGAGGCCCTCGTTGGGCTGCAGCTCAGCGAGGCGCACGTTGACGAGGCCGCGCCGCGCGATCTCCTGCGCGAGCTCGCTGCCCTGGCTGCCCTTGCCGCGCACCACGATCTCGATCTCCGGACGGCTGGCCGCGAGTTCCTGCGCAAGGTCGACGACCTGGTTGAGACCCTGCTTGCGGCCGAGATTTCCGCTGTAAAGCACGCGCACCGATGGCCGCTGGACCGGCTCGACCGGTCGGATCTGGTCGGTGTCGACCCACAGCGGCACGACCTCGATCGGCGCGGTGACGCCGATCTGCCGGAGCTGCTCCTTCATCTCGGCCGACAGCACGATCACGAGGTCGGTGCGGTTCAGCACGGCGCGCTCGCAGGCGCGCATCAGTCGCGTGAGGCCGCCGCCGCCCACCATGCCGAGCTTCTCGGCGAGGCCGGACTGGATGTCGTGGACGATGGCGACGCAGATGCCGCCCGGGCGGCGCGCCGCGACGCCCAGCGCCACGGAGAGGATCGAAGGGCAGAGCGCCAGCACCACGTCGTGGCGCGCAAAGCGGCCGCGGGCGAGGGCGGCCAGTCCGCGCAGCAGGAAGGCCGCCTCGTTGCCGATGCGGGCGCGTGCGCCGCCGCCGCGCGGGGCGCCGACGGCCAGCCGCTCGACAAGCGTGCCGCCCACCGTCTCGCGGCGGGCATGGCCGTTGCGATAGGCGGGGAAGACCTCGGTCTCGGGATAGTGCGGCAGCCCACTCACCACGGTGGTCGGCCGGCCGTGCCGGGTCAGCCAGTCGGCGATGTCGGTGCTGAACGGCGCCGATCCGATCAGCTCCGGCCAGAAGTAACGCGACACGAAGAGGACGTCGCCGCCCGGCGCCACCGATGTCATCCGAACTGCGTCCGGGTCGGCCGGGCCTCGGCATAGAACGGGTCGAGACGGCCGTACTGGCGGTACTGCTTGGCGACCACGCGCGACATCACGACGCCCGCCACGTCGCCCTGGGCGTCGACGATCTGGCGCAGCGCCTCCATGGCGTTGTCCTGGCGCGTATGGCCCCAGCGGACGACGAACACGACCTTCTCGACGAAGCGCGACAGCGCCAGCACGTCGGCCGTCACGAGCGCCGGCGGTGTGTCGAGCAGCACGAACTCGTAGTGCGAGGCGACCGCCTCGATCAGGTTGCGCATGCGCTCGGAGCTCAGCAGGTGCGCCGCGCGCGGGTTCCACGGACCGGCCGGCATGACGTCGAGGCCGGACAGGGCGTCGTGATGGATGACGTCGTCGAGGCTCGACGGCTTGTCGGTCAGCAGGCTGGCCAGCCCGCCGCGATTGTCGCAGTGGAAGATCTGGTGCTGGCGGGGGCTCCGCCAGTCGCAGTCGATCAGCAGCACGCGCTTGCCGTTGCTGGCGAGAAGCCGGCCGAGCGAGGCCGCCATCACCGACTTGCCTTCGGACGGAGTCGCCGAGCTGAACATGATGGTGCGCGGCGATTCGGCCGCCTCCGACAGCTCGACGCCGATCTGCAGCCGGCGCAGCGCCTCGCTGTAGGCCGAGGTCGGCTGGCGCAGCACCTGCATGGCGGGCGGCGTGCGGCCGCCGACCTGCGGCACCATGGCGATCACCGGCAGGCCGGTCATGGCCTCGATCTGGTCGGCCCGCCGAAAGGTGTGGTCGCCGCTCTCGCGCATCAGCGCGATCGCCGAGCCGACCATCAGGCCGCCGACGACGCCCAGCATCGCGATCAGGCTCTTCGGCGGATAGCTCGGCGCCTGCGCCGGCGCCGCGGCCGACACCAGCTTGGCGTTGGCGTCGAGGATCGCCTCGCTGCCCATGGTCTGCTTGGCACGGACCAGCATCGTCTCGAGCAGGTTGCGATTCACCGTGGCGTCGCGCTCCAGTGACTCGAGCCCGATCGACTTGTCGTTGACCGTGCCCATCTTCTGCTTGAGCTGCTCGAAGGTCTTGGTGAGCGTCTCGTAGCGCGCCGTCGCCGTCCTGGCCTCGCGCGCCAGGCCATCGACGACCTTCGCGACCTCGGCATTGACCTTGCCCTGGATGTTGCCGACTTCGGCGCGGGCGCTGACCATCGAGGGGTGGCGGGCGCCAAGCGAGCCCGACATCTCGGCGGCGCGGCGTTCGGCGTCGGCCTGCTGCGTCTTGAGCGCCGCGATCAGCGGCGAGCGCAGGACCTCGGGCACGCTCTCGCTGTTGAGCCCGCCCTTGCGCAGCTCCTGGGCCTCGGCGAGCCGGGCGTCGGCCTCGGCCTTGGCGGTCTGCGCGGCGAGAAGCTGGGTGTTGAGCTCGTTGAGCTGCTGTGCCGTCACGTTGCTGCCGGTGCTCTTGTAGAGGTCGTTGGCGCGCCGATAGTCCTCGACCGCCTGATCCGACTTCTTCACCTGCTCGCGCAGCTCGGCGATGCGCCCCATCAGGAACTTGTCGACCCGGTCCATCGAGCTGACCTTGTCGCGCCGCTGGTAGTCGAGGTAGCGGTCGGCGAAGGCGTTGGCCATGGCGGAGGCGGTCTGAGGCTTCTGCGCCTCGGCCTTGACGCTCAGCACGTGCGAGCGGCCGAGTGTCGAGACATCGATGCGCGACAGCAGGATGTCGATCAGGCGGTTGTCGGCGGCGGACGCATCCGGCACCTCGGCGGCGACCGTCTGGCCTTTGGCCGGCGCGGACGGCTCGATCCAGCCTTTGATCGGCTCGGGCATCCAGCTGCGGACATCCGTGACGCGCGCCCACAGCGAGGGTTTGCGCAGTGCCGGATTGAATTCGGGATCGTCGCGCAGCTTGAGCTGGTCCAGCACCTGTAGTGCCAGCGCGCGCGATTGCAGGATGAAGCCCTCGTTCTGCACGCGCTCGGCGTCGGGGCTGACATCGGCCAGGACCGCTTCGACGTTGAGTACACGCGGCCCCTGGAGGCCCACGAGCACGCGCGCCTCGGAGACGTAGTAGCTCGGCATCGACCAGGCGGCGAAGGCGGCGATGCCGCCCAGCAGCACGGTCGAGGCGAGGATGGTGCGACGATGCCGCCAGAGCTTGCGCAGGGTCTCGGCGAGGCCCTCGGGCTCGGGCGTGGCCGCCACGCGCATGGCCCGCGCCTCCTGGAGATATCTCACGGAGGGCGGGACCGCGCGCAGGGCGGTGCGCCGGCGCGGCAGACGGGGCGTCGGGCCGGCGATCTGGTCCATTAGAAATACCGCTCCGCCACTTCGAGCGTGTCGCCCGGACGCAGGATCGTCTCCGGCTTGGCGGCGACCTTGACCATGCGGCCGCTGGTGTCGAGCCGCTTGATGTAGAACTGCGTGGTCCGCGCCCGGTAGGTGTAGCCGCCGGCCATCGCCACGGCGTTGAGCGCGGTCATGTCGGTGACGTAGGGATAGTTGCCGGGCTTCTGGACCTCGCCCAGCACGTAGAACGGACGCCGGGTCAGCACCTCGACGCTGACGCTCGGATTGCGCAGGTAGTCGGGATCGAGCTTGCTGGCGATCGCCTGCTGCAGCTCCTTCGGGGTCAGGCCGCTGGCGTTGATGTTGCCGACCAGCGGGTAGGCGACGACGCCGTTGCCGTCGAGCGTGAACTCGCCGGTGAGGTTGGGCTGGCCGAACACGGTGATGCGCGTGCGGTCGTTGGCACCCAGGCGATAGTCGTTGGTGCTGGCGACCGACCCGTTGCCGGACTTCGTTCCGGAAGCAGCAAGGCTGGTCGTGTCGGCGACGATCGGCGTCGGGTCGTTCTCGCAGGCGGCGACGAGCCCGAGTACGCAGGCGGCGACGCATAGACGTGAGGCGAAGATGGCTTTGCTCTTGGACATGGCAGTACCCCAGGTCAGGAAGGACGGAATGGGCCGATCTTCCGGAGATAGCGCTCGCATGGACCGTGCGGTGTGACCAATCCGGGGCATTGGCCCCGGATCAGGCGCGACCGTAGGTGTCGGAGAGGCGCACGATGTCGTCCTCCCCCAGATATCCGCCGGATTGCACCTCGATCAGCTCGAGCGTCACCTTTCCAGGATTCTCGAGGCGATGCTCGGCGCCGAGCGGGATGTAGGCCGACTGGTTTTCGTGCAGGAGCTTGCGCTCCTCGCCGCACTGGACGATCGCGGTGCCGCGCACGACCACCCAGTGCTCGGCCCTGTGGTAGTGCTTCTGAAGGCTGAGCTTCGCGCCGGGCTTGACGGTGATGCGTTTCACCTGGAAGCGCTCGCCGGCATCGACCGTGCGGTAATTGCCCCACGGCCGGTGGCAGGTGGAATGTTGTAGCGGCTCGGGCCGCTTGTCCTGGCGCAGGCGTTCGACGACGCGCGAGAGTGTGCCGGCCGAGTCGCGGCCCGCGACCAGCACAGCGTCGTCGGTTGCCACGACCGTGATGTTCTCGACGCCGATCGCCGCGAGCAGGCGGCCCTCGGAGCGCAGGTAGGAGTTGCTGACGCCGTCGTGCACGACGTCGCCCTGCACGACGTTTCCTGCCGCGTCGCCCGCACCGATCCCGTGCAGCGCGGCCCACGAGCCCACGTCGCTCCAGGCCATGTCGACGGGGATCACGGCGGCCCGGTCGGTGTGTTCCATGACGGCATGGTCGATCGAGAGCGAGGGCGCCTCGGAGAAGGCAGCGAGGTCGAGTTTCAGGCAGTCGCCGTCGTCGGCCACGCCGTCGATGGCGCGGCGGCAGGCGTCGAGCATGGCGGCATTGATGCCGGCCAGCTCGTCGAGATAGGCCTGCGCGCCCAGCAGGAAGATGCCGCTGTTCCAGTAGAACGTGCCGCTGTCGACGAAGCGCTGCGCGGTCTCACGGTCGGGCTTCTCCACGAAGCGCTCGACGTCGAGCACGCCCTCGACGCCGTCGATCGCCGCGCCGCCCTGGATGTAGCCGTAGCCGGTGTCGGGGCGGTCCGGACGGATGCCGAAGGTCACGAGCCGGCCTTCGCGCGCCGCCGCCGTGCCGCGCATCACCGCGGCATGGAACTGCGGCAGCGAGGCAATCACATGGTCGGAGGGCTGGACGAGCATCAGCGCGTCGGGATCGCGGCGCAGCAGCCAGAGCGCGGCGGCGGCGATCGCCGGACCGGTGTTGCGTGCCAGCGGCTCGAGCAGCAGGCCCTGTGGCTTGACGCCGACCTCCTCGAGCTGGTCGGCGACCAGGAAGCGATGATCGGCATTGCACACCACGACCGGGGCGGCGAAGCCCACGTCGGCGAGACTGCGCATCGCCGTCTCCTGCAACAGCGAGCGGTCGGAGACGAGCTTCAGGAGCTGCTTGGGATACGACGCGCGCGACAGCGGCCAGAGCCGTGTGCCGGCGCCGCCAGAGAGAATGACGGGATGGATCTGGGCCGAGCCTTGCTGGTGGAAGCGGCCGAGGTCGGGGATGGTGTCCATGTAACTCCGGTACGAGTCGTTCGCTCGTGCCGAAGCTATGCAGCGCTACACGCGCGGGCCAGTGATCAAGCTGTGTTTCGCCGCTCGCTCGCGCCCATCACTCGTGGCCGTTGCGTGGCAGCACAATGACGACCGAAAGTCCGCCGCCGATCCGGTTGTTGGCGCTGACCTGGCCGCCCAGCGCCTCGACGTTGCGCCGCACGATCCAGAGGCCGAGACCCGAGTGTTCGATCTTGCCGTCCGAGCCGGGGCCCTCTTCGGGGCGCGATGAGAAGTAGCGCTCGAAGATGTGGTCGATGCGCGCCGGCTCGACGCCGGGTCCTTCGTCGTCGATCTGCAGTTCGACCGTCTCCGGGTTCGCAGTGAGGGTGACGACGATCGACGATCCGTTCGGCGCGAAACTGATGGCGTTCTCCAGAACGCTTTGCAGGACCGTCTCCAGCATGCCTTCACCGGCCCGTACGACCGCACGCTCGTCGAGCCGTCGCGTGAGGCGGATGTCGCGCGCCGCCAGGATCTCGCGGAAATGGCGGGCCGCGTCGCCGACCAGCAGCGACAGGTCGGTCGGCACGCGCGGCGCGTCGATCATGTCGGCGGCGCTGGTGTCGTAGTGCTGGGCGGCGTTGACCAGGGCGAGCAGCCGGGCCAGCGAGGAATCGACGATCTCCAGCGCCCGGCGCGCCCGCAGGTCGTCCTCGGGAACGGCGCGCCGTACCGGCCGCAGCGCCGATTGCACGGCGGCGAGTGGCGTCTTGAACGAATGAGCATTGTCCTCCGCCGATTGCCGGATCTGGCGCGAGACGCGCCGGAGCTCGTGCACCAGCTTGTCGAAGGCGCGGGCCACGCTCGAAAGCTCGGGCACGACATTGCGGCGCGTGAAGGCGGAATCGCCGATGCGGCCCTGGCTGATGTCGTTGGCGACGTTGCGGAAGCGGGCGAGGCTGAGGCGGATGCTGACGGCGATCAGCAGCGCCAGGATCGCGACCACGAGGTAGATGCCGGCGGCGACCCGGATCTCGCGCGTCTCCCAGTAGGGCCGGCCGATCGAGGTGTTGAGGAATTCCGACGTCACGTGCGTCGAGGTCAGCACCCAGCAATTGCCGCGGGCGAAGATCGGGATGATCGAGGTCAGCAGCTCGACCCTGCCGTCGGACTGCGTGTAGCGGATCTCGTTGGAGGCGTCCCACCGGCACGCTTCGGAGAGGCGCTGCAGGATGCCGCGCTGGCGCAGCTCCTCGAGTTCGGCCGACACCGCATCGGGCTGCAGCGGCGGCGTCGAGCCGACGAGGTAGAAGCGGCCGGTCGCCCGGTCGGCCGGCGGTTGATACATGAGCTTGAGCACGGTGCCGTCGCTGCCGTACTTGGCGAGCTCGGTGTTGAGCGCCATCGGCGCCGACGGATCGGCGTCCTTGAGGATCGGGGTGAGGGCGGCCGCGATGAGGGCGCTGCGGTCCTGGACGGCCCGCGTGACCAGCGCCCGCATCTGCCGGTCGGCGCTCTCGAACTGCCCGTAGAGCACGATCGGCAGCGCGATGAAGATGCCGATCAGGGCGACAAGCTTGAGCGTCAGCGAGGCGGCGAGGCGGCGCAGCGCCGCCCGCCAACCCCGCGTCGCAGGTGTCCTAGGTCTTGCCCCAGCGGTAGCCGAAGGACTGGTAGTTGTCGATCTCGGCAAACTCCGGGTCGACGGCTCTGAACTTGTTCCGAATCCGCTTGATGCAGGAGCGGACGTTTGTTCGATAGCCATTCTCGCCGCTCCCCGCGATGAAGCCCACGTAGTGCATGCAATCGTAGACGGCGCGGTATGTTACATAAGTTCCGATGCTCGAGGCGAGCAGATGCACGATCTTGAACTCGGTTAAGGTCAGGTTGATGTCCGTGTCGTCCCAGTAGGCACGGCTGATCCCGGGCTTCAGCATCAGCCGTCCGCAGTGGAAATTGCCCTCGAATTCGGGATCCGCGCTCTTCTTGGCCGAATCGATGATGATCCGTAACCGCTGGGCCAGGATAGGCACGCCGCGCGACTTGTCGACGAAGTCGAGCGCGCCGCGGTCGAGCGCCAGCTTCTCGTAGGCCGGCTGGGTCCGGCCCGTCAGGAAGACCACGGGCAGCACCACGCCCATGCGTCGCAGCTTGGGCAGCAGGTCGATTCCGGTCACGCTGGGCAGGCTCCAGTCGAGCACGATGATCTCCGAATCGAGGCTGCCCTTGTCGAAGGCCTCGATCAGCTGCGCGCCGTCGGGGAAGGACGTGACGTCGAATCCGTAGTCGCCGAGCTCGCTGCTCACCGCCTCGCGGAAGTCGTCGTCATCCTCGACGAAGGCTACTCGAATGCGCTTTTCGGCGTCGTTTGCGTTGGGTTTGAACACGGGATTGGAGCTGGGCCAGGCAGAGACGGTTTCCTTCAACTGAGTTGTCATCGCTCTTCACCTTGTACGCAAGAGTTCCGAACTGCTTGGTCTCGACATTCGGATAGAGCTGGATGTCGAGAGTGCACTTGCCGTCGCGGTATCGCCATTGTTTGCCGGGCGGATGCGTCTCCTCGCTTGTTGGGGCGCCGAGCAGGGCCCGGAGTTCGGTTTCCGTCTTGCCGGTGAGGGCAAGAGGCGGGCTGTCGGGGGTGGCTGATGCTGTTGCAGTGGCTGTGTCTCCATCCGTCGGGGAGGCCGCGGCCGAGGCTTGGGCAGCGCCGGTGCCGCGCACCGTGGCGGTGGGCTGCGGCTTGGCAGCAGTGGAGGGACCGGTCGTCGCGCGGCGTGCCTGCTGGGGGGCAGGCGTCGGGTTGGTGAGGCGCAGCAGGTCGTCCCGCGCCGAACGTGCGACCTCGCACCCCGACACGAGCAACACCAATCCAAGTCCCATTGTCCCAGTCATGAGGTTGCCGAGCTTCATCCCGCATCCGAAAAAGTCTGGTTGTGCCTACGCTTAAGTCTAGCATGTGGCGGGTTTGCGGCATGGTGCGCCCCCAAACCCACCAACGGTACCCCTTGAGTTCCGGTTGCGCCTGCGGCGCGAGATTGACAACACGTCGCAGGGACTCCCTGAAGGGAGCGAGGCCGGCGACAAGTCACGTCCGCAGAGGCGAATCTCAAGCCACTGCCGGCATGATAATCATGGATCACAGATTGGCCACCGTGCGCGAAACTATTCGCGCACGCAGACGCGGCATTCGGCAACGACTAGTGTGAGCGTGCCTGCGATTTGGCGATCAGGCCGACGCGGCCCATCTTCGGTCGGCGCGCGGTCCGCTGTCGCCCGGCACGAAGAGCAGGTCGAGCTGGGCCGTCGCCTGGTCGAGCGGACGTCGACGCAGGCCCACGATGTCGACCAGCGAGAAGCCGCGGTCGCCGAGGAACGCTACGACGTCGCGCATCTCCGCGCCACCCTTGACGGTGGCGATGGTGCTTGTCTCGATCACCAGCGCATCGATCTCCGCGAGACGCCCCGTCATGCCGGCCAGCACCATGAGCTCCGCGCCCTGCACGTCGATCTTGCAGAGCGACGGACGCGCGATCGGCCCGAACAGCGTGTCGAAGCGGCGTACCTTCACGCGGTCGATGCGCCTCACCTGCCGAGGGCCTACTTCCTCGAGCAGCGTCGATTCCTGAATGTCGCCACGGACCTCGAGCTCGGCTTCGCCATCGCGATCGGCCAGCGCCACCGCGTGCAGCTCGCAGCGCAGCCGCTTCGCGAGCCGCTGCATGTAGGCGTAGGATTCCCGCGCCGGATCGACCAGGTGATAGAAGGCATCGGGGAAGGCGCGATAGAGCGGGAAGGTGCCGTAGCCCACGCCGATGTCGAACACCGTCGCCGGGGCGAAGCCGTGATGCTGCAGCATGCGCATCGAGCGCGCCCACGAGGGCAGGCCCGACAGGGCCGGCAGCGACGAGGCGAAGGGACGGAGCTGGTCCTTCAGGAAGGTCTTCATCGTCGACTTCTAGCGGCCGACACCCGGAGCCTGTGTGATCCCGGTGTGATCAATGAGTGGTTCCGGGGCTGGTTCCGGCACGGTCCTTGATTACAGTGGCTGCGATACTGCAATCGAGAGGAGCCCCCGTGGCGACGAACGTCCTGGAGATCAACCCCGAGCGGCTGTGGGAGACGCTGGAGCGCTCGGCCGGGATCGGCCGCTTCCGTGATGTCGGCTTGCGCCGGCTGGCGCTGTCGGCGGAAGACAAGGAGATGCGCGACGTCTTCATCGGCTGGGCCAAGGAGGCGGGCTGCACCGTCGAGGTCGATCGCCTGGGCAACATCTTCGCGCGTCGCGCGGGCCGCGACCCGTCGCTGCCGCCGGTGGCGATCGGCAGCCATCTCGACACCCAGATCTGCGGCGGCCGATACGACGGCATCCTGGGCGTGCTGTGCGGGCTCGAGGTCGTGCGCACGCTGAACGACCGCGGGCTCGCGACCAAGCGCGGCATCGAGGTGATCTGCTGGACCAACGAGGAGGGCGCGCGCTTCAACCCGCCCATGATGGGCTCGATGGCCTTCGCCAAGGTGCTGAAGCTCGAGGACGTGCTGGCGACCAGAGACGATGCCGGCATCACCGTCGAGCAGGCGCTCGACGAGATCGGCTATGCGGGGTCGGCTCCCGTCGGCCGGGAATTCGATTCCTACCTCGAACTGCACATCGAGCAGGCGCCCGTGCTCGACCGCGAGAAATGCGACGTCGGCATCGTGGTCGGCGGCTACAAGACCCAGGCGCTCAGGCTCACGATCAGCGGTGACACCGGCCATGCAGGCGGCACGCCCATGGCGATGCGGCGCAACGCGCTGGTCGGCGCGGGCTACGTGATCGCCTCGGTCAACGATATCGGCCTTGCCTATGCCGCGGACGAGGGGCGCACCACCACAACCCGGATCGAGAGCTTCCCGAACCTCGCCGGCACCTACGCCGAGCAGGTGAAGCTCACCATCGACTTCCGCCACATCGACGCCGACCGGTTCAAGGCAATGCGCCGCGACGTCGATGCCGCGATCGCGGCGGCGGCCAAGAAGGCCAATGTCGAGATCGAGATCGCCGAGGGCTGGGGCTGGGGCAGCGAGCTGTTCGCGCCCGAGTGCATCGACCTCCTGAAGGCCACGGCGAAGGAGCTCGGCCTGCCCTATCGCGAGATGCGGAGCCAGGCCGGGCACGACGCCTATGCCGTGGCGACCATGGCGCCGACGGCGATGATCTTCACGCCCTGCTTCGAGGGCATCAGCCACAATGTGAACGAGAA
>SCVT01000246.1 GCA_004296815.1 Reyranella sp.
CGAGGCCCGAGCGCGCTGACTCGGCGATCACCTCGCCCGAGCCGTCCTGGTCGAAACGATAGACCATGACGCGATCGAAGCCGGTCAGCCCGCGCATCTCGCGGGCGGCGACCCGGTAGAAGGCGCGGAGATCGGGCGTCTGCTGCAGCCGCGCGACCATGGCGCGCACCAGCGCGCCGGAATTGACACCCTGCTCGTGGACACAGGGCTCGCATTCGACGATCACGCTGTTCTCGACGACGTGGACGGCGATGTCGAAGCGCGTGCCGCCGCCCAGCATCGGCACCGCGAAGGCCCGCGCGACGGTGTTGGTGAACACCGCCGTCTGCAGATGGCCGCGGATGGCGTGCACGGCCTCGGCGGTGAAGACCTGGTCGAGCGGCTGGCCGATGACCTGGTCCACCGGCTTGCCGAGCCATTGCTCGACATTGGCGGAGGCGCGCGTGACCGGCCACGAGGCGCTCGCGCTGTCGGCGGCGACCAGGAATCCGAACGGCTGTACCGCGCCGAGGAGATGAATCGGCTCCCGGTCGCAGTTCGTCAGGTCGACGGCAGGACGATCCGGCTCAGGCATGTGCCGCTTCCGGGCGGAAGGCGAGGAAGGCCGACCGCGCGCCGGCGATGGCCTGATCGGGCGCATCGCGCACCGCATCGGAGGCCTCCAGGCGGTCGACGAAGGGCCGCCACAGATCCCGGTCGGCGCCATGGGAGAGGTAACGCGTCGCACCGCGCACGACGGGATCCGGATGTCCGAGCACGCGGCGCAGCAGGAGCTTTGCGCCGAGCCGCGAGCCTTCCAGTACATAGAGCGTGCCGAACTGGAGCGGTTCGCCGCGGATCTCGGTCAAACCGGCGGACGCCGGAAGATCCAGGCCCAGCGCGGAGATATCGGCCGCCAGGGCCGGGGAGCGGCGCCGCGCCGTCCAGTCGGGGAGGAGCGCCCCGACACCGCCGGCCTCGAGCGCCGCTTCGAGCGGCAGGACGGCGCGCGCAAGCGCGCCGAGGAACGCCTGATAGGCGTTGCGATCGGTGCCGAAAGGACCTGAGAAGCGCTCGTCGATTTCCCGATGCAGATCCGCCGTTGCTTCGCGGAGCATGTGGCGGGCTGAAAATCGTGCGGGCGCAGCGATGACTGACGCGGGCTGCATTCACAGTACTACGCTCGAGCCGGCCCGATGTTCGCTCCGGGGCGACGCTTATTTTCGGGGAACCGGCAGGACCGATCGGCCGTTGTCGCCCTTGCCATGGGAAAGCGCGTACTCATCGTCGAGGATGACGAGCTGGTCGGAGATCATCTGGCTGAGCTGCTGAGAGAGCAGTTGGCGTGCGTTCCGCTGGTCGCTCGCGCGTCCGGCGAAGGCCTGTCCCTCGCCGATGGCGTCGACTTCGGCATTCTGGACATCGAGGTGAGCGACGGCGTGACCTTTCCGCTGGCGGCAAAGCTCCGCGAGCGGGGCATACCCTTCGCTTTCGTATCCGCGAGGGACCCGGCGAAGCTGCCTCCCGAATTCGCGAGCACACCCTATCTGCGCAAACCCGTGTCGGCGCCGCAATTGCTGGCGGTGGCGAGGGCGCACCTCTAGATCATCGAGAGAGCGGAAAGAGCCTTCGGCGCTCTCGCGCATTGCCATGCAATGTGCTGTCGCTCCCTGGCCGCGCGCAGCGCGGCCTAAGCGATCTCCTGGATCAGCTTCTTGGTGAGCGAGCGGCCGAACGACTGATGGGTCTCGGCGACGACGGTGAAGGAACCGGGGCCACCGATCACGTTCTCCTGGAAGTACTTCTCCAGCCCGCCCGGCGGGTTGGTGTGCTCGGGACGGATCGACTCCTCGATCGGCGTCAGGATCACCAGCGCATTGATGATGACGCCCTTGGCCAGCGCCTCGTCGCGCGCCGGCGCGGCGGGGCGGCCGGAGACGTTGTTGCCGTCGCCGGAGATGTCGATGACGCGACGCTCGGCACGGAACGGCGCGCGCTCGAGCTGGGCCACCGAGAAATCGATGGCGCTGCTGATGGAGGTGCTGCCGGAGAAGGAGCGCGGCATCTCGACGAGCTTGTCGCCGAAATTGCGCGCGGCGCGATCGCCGTCGATCGCCACCCAGTCGATCACGACGGCGTGCTGGCCGGCGGTCGCCCATTCGAGGAAGCAGACGCCGATGCGCCGGTGCGGACCCGACGTGATCGCGCGCACCACGTCGGGATGCGTGATGGCGGATGCCGCGCCCTCGCGCTGAAGCTTGAACTTGGGCTCGTTGACGCTGCGCGAGACGTCGGCGGCCAGCACCAGCAGCATGTCGACGGGTTCGGCGGCGTACGCAGCAGGGACAGCGGGCGGCGCCAGCGCGGCCGCCACACCTGACAGGGCGACAGTCCTTCTCGACAAACGGGCCATGCGCCGACTCCCTTCCGGATCCTGCTGCGACCGTCGAACGCAAAGAGTGGACCAGTCTCCGTACGCTGCGCAACCCACCACGCCTGATCTTCGGCATGTACGGCAACCATCACACTCGCATGCGTTGTGAGACGCGGGCTGCATACGGCACCCCGCTCACCGGAGGACAATCATGAGAAAATTCATCGGCATCGCCGCACTCGCCGCGGCGGGCTTCGCTGCTACGTCCATCGTCCCGGCCATCGCCGCCACCGACGCGGAGTGCACGGACATGTGGACCAAGGCCGACGCCAACAAGGACGGCAAGCTCATCGGCACGGAGGGCATGCGCTACATCGCGTTCATGCGGGTCAACAACAAGACGTTGGTCACCGAGGGCACGGTCACGCAGGCCGAGTTCATGGAAGCCTGCAAAGGCGACACCTACAAGCCGCGGCAGAACGATGCCGGCGCACCGCTGAAGGGCTCCAACTCCTTCACCGAGGGCCAGGCCAAGGACCGCGCCATGGCGCACGGCAACATCGAAAGCGTCGCCTCGCTCAAGAAGGACGACGACGGGATCTGGCGCGGCATGGCCATGCAGAACGGCAAGGAGACGCAGGTTGCCATCGACTACAAGGGCAACGTCGTCACCTCGGCGCAGCAGTAAGCAACCCATCGAACCGAAGGAAACGACATGAAAAACGTAAGCAAGGTCTATGACAGCTACGCCCAGGCCCGCTCGGCCGTCGACGCGCTCGAGAAGGCGGGCATTCCCTCGTCCGACGTGAGCCTGGTCGC
>SCVT01000022.1 GCA_004296815.1 Reyranella sp.
CGACAGCAAGGTCGACAAGCTGCAGCGCGGCGACGAGCTGCCGCCGGGCGTGATGAAGATGGTCAAGGTCTTCGTCGCCACCAAGCGCAAGCTGCAGCCGGGCGACAAGATGGCCGGCCGTCACGGCAACAAGGGCGTCATCTCGCGCATCATGCCGCTGGAAGACATGCCGTACCTCGAAGAGGGCGTTCCGGTCGACATCGTGCTCAACCCGCTCGGCGTGCCGAGCCGCATGAACGTCGGTCAGATTCTCGAAACCCACCTCGGCTGGGCCGCGGCGGGTCTCGGCAAGAAGATCGGCGACATGGTCAACGGCGCACGCGAGGCGTCGATGACGCAGGTCCGCAAGACCTTGCGCGAGATCTACGGCGAGAAGTCGTTCAAGGCCGACATCGCCGATCTCGACGACGAGCAGACGCTCGAGCTGGCGCGCAACCTCAGCAAGGGCGTGCCCTTCGCATCGCCGGTGTTCGACGGTGCACACGAGCCCGATATCGTCGACATGCTGGAAATGGCCGGCCTCGACAAGTCGGGCCAGGTCACCCTGGTCGACGGCCGCACTGGCGAGGCGTTCGATCGCAAGGTGACGGTGGGCTACATCTACATGCTGAAGCTGCACCATCTCGTGGACGACAAGATCCACGCGCGGTCGATCGGTCCCTACAGCCTCGTCACCCAGCAGCCGCTGGGCGGCAAGGCGCAGTTCGGCGGTCAGCGCTTCGGCGAGATGGAGGTCTGGGCGCTCGAAGCCTACGGCGCCGCCTACACGTTGCAGGAGATCCTCACCGTCAAGTCGGACGACGTTGCCGGCCGCACCAAGGTCTACGAGGCCATCGTGCGCGGCGACGACACGTTCGAGGCGGGTATTCCCGAATCCTTCAACGTTCTGGTCAAGGAGCTGCGCTCGCTCGGCCTCAACGTCGAACTGAACCAGTCGGCCACGTGAGCGTGGCCGACTTCCATTCCCTCGCGAATTAAGTCCAACGAAACCGTAGGACCATATAAATGACCGACCTTATCAACGTACTGGGCCAGCCGCAGGGCACTCCGACCTTCGACGAGATTCGCATCTCGATCGCCAGCCCCGAGCGCATTCGCGCGTGGAGCCACGGCGAGATCAAGAAGCCGGAGACCATCAACTACCGGACCTTCAAGCCGGAGCGCGATGGCCTGTTCTGCGCCCGCATCTTCGGGCCGATCAAGGACTACGAGTGCCTGTGCGGCAAGTACAAGCGCATGAAGTTCCGCGGCATCACCTGCGAAAAGTGCGGCGTCGAGGTGACGCTGACCAAAGTGCGCCGCGAGCGCATGGGCCACATCGAGCTGGCCTCGCCGGTCGCCCACATCTGGTTCCTGAAGTCGCTGCCGAGCCGCATCGGGTTGCTGCTCGACATGACGCTGCGTGACCTCGAGCGCATCCTGTATTTCGAGAACTACGTCGTCACCGAGCCCGGGCTGACGCCGCTCAAGTATCGCGAACTCCTCAACGAGGAACAGTACCTCAACGCGCTCGACGAGTACGGTGACGATTCGTTCCGCGCCGACATCGGCGCCGAGGCGATCCGTGCCATGCTGCAGGTCATCGACCTCAACGAGGAGCGGCCGCGGCTGCGCGAGGAGCTGCGCGAGACGACCTCCGAGGCCAAGCGCAAGAAGCTGGTGAAGCGCCTGAAGCTCTGCGAAAGCTTCATCGAGTCCGGCGCCCGTCCGGAATGGATGATCCTCGAG
>SCVT01000247.1 GCA_004296815.1 Reyranella sp.
TGATTGAACAGGCGCAACGCGCCGCGACCGAGGCGCGGGCAGTGTTCGAGCGCGCCGACGAGGCCGCGCGCGCGGCGCGCGCCATGGCCGGCGAAGCCCGCATCGTGGCGGCCCGTGCAGCGCGTCCCGATCTCGAGAACGGCGAGCGCATGACCTACGACGGCGGCGCGAGCTACATCGGCCAGGTCGCCGACGGCAAGCGGCAGGGGCTCGGTGTGGCCACGCTCGCCAACGGGGAATTCCAGTCCGGCGAATGGAGCGACGATCGGTTGAACGGTCTCGGCACCGTGCGGCTCGCCGACGAGACGCGGTACACCGGGCAATGGCGGGCTGGCCAGTCGACGGGTCTCGGTGTCGGCGAGAAGCCGGGCGTCGAGCGTAGCGAGGGCAACTTCGTCGACGGCCGCCTCGAGGGTCTTGGCCTTCGCCGCACGCTCGTCGATCCCAACGTGCAGCTGGGCGGCGAATTCCACGCCGGCAAGCTGGAAGGACCGGGTATCGAGCGCATCGGCGAGCGCGAGCGGTACGAAGGCAGCTTCCTGAATGGGCAGCGTAACGGCTTCGGCCAGCTCACCACCGCCGACGGTAAGACCGTCTCGGGACGGTGGGCTGACGGAAAGCTCGTCGAATCAACGCCGTAGGAGTCATGGCACGGAAGTTGCGGCCCGCGGCATTGCCCTAGTCCTGCAATGCCGTGGCCGTGAACAAGCAACTCTCCGTCCTGCTCATCGACGACAACCCCGCACGTGCCGAGATCGTGCAGGCGGGATTGCGCGACGCGGGCTACGTGCTGCTCGAACGGCTCGACGGCACGGTCGACCTCGCAGCCAAGGTCGGCGCGCTGAAGCCCGACGTGATTGTCGTCAGCATCGACAGTCCGAGCCGCGACGCCATCGAGGATCTGCGCCGCGTCACCGAGCAGCAGCCACGGCCGATCGCCATGTTCGCCGACCATTCCGATCCCGCCACCATCGCGGCAGGCATGGAGGCGGGCGTCTGTGCCTATGTCGTGAAGGGCCTCGCGAAGGATCGCGTGCAGTCGGTCGTCGACGTCGCCGTCGCCCACTTCAACCGCTATCACTCCATGCGCGAGGAGCTCGATCGCGCGCGCCTGTCCCTGGTCGAACGCAAGACCGTGGATCGCGCCAAAGGTCTTCTGATGGAGCAGAAGGGCCTCAGTGAGGAGGCCGCCTACAAGCTCCTGCGCAAGCTGGCCATGGATCAGAACAAGCGGATCGGCGAAGTCGCCCAGGACATCCTGACCTATGCAAAAGCGCTCAAAAATTAACCATACTTTTTGCCTGCCTTAAGAGCGGGCATGCTGCATCTGCGAGCAGTTTATATCACACCCAGTGAGGGGTGATATAGGACGTCATCCGCTCCAGAGTAGAATTATCAAGTAATATCAAATGTTTAATTACCAACGCCGTCATGGGAATTGGATGGCATGCTTTCTGCTGCCTTGCAGTAGAGGCCCAACGGCGGGCCTCGAATTTGGAGGCGGAGCCAACGGCGGCTTCACCCTCCCGGACAACGGCGTCCTGCGCGGTCGGATTCGCTTCCGGCCGAACGGGGCGTCGTTTTTTTTGGAGTTGAGTGACGTGGGCCATCTCGAGCGACCGAAGGTGACGGTGGGGTTCATCCCCCTGATCGACTGCTCGCCGATCCTGTTTGCGGAAGTGCTGGGGCTGTACGAGCGCCACGGGCTCGACGTCGAGCTGCGGCGCGAAGTCTCCTGGTCGAACATCCGGGACAAGGTGGCGCTGGGTCTGCTCGACGCCGCGCACATGCTGTCGCCGATGCCGCTGGCGACCACGCTCGGCATCGACAGCGTCAACGTACCGATGATCGCGGCGATGACGCTGCACCTCAACGGCAACTCCATCACGCTCTCGAACGCGTTGTGGCAGGAGATCGAACGGGTCGCGCCGCAGTTCGCCGGCGACAACCTGCCGGTCGGCGGTGCCCTCGACGCTCGCGCGCTCGCTGCCGTCGTGGCCGAGCGACGCCGTACCGGCAAGCCGGTCGTGACTCTCGCCTCGGTCTTCACCTTCTCGTCGCACAATCATCTGCTGCGGCTCTGGCTTGCCTCGGGCGGGATCGATCCCGATCGCGACGTGCGCCTCACCGTCGTGCCGCCACCGCACATGGTGGCGCATCTCTCGGGCGGCACGATCGACGGCTACTGCGTCGGCGAGCCGTGGAACCAGCAATCTCAGATGCTCGGCCTCGGCCGCATCGCCGCCACCAGCCGCCAGATCTGGGACTCGATGCCGGAGAAGATCCTCGGCACGACGGAAGCCTGGGCGCAGCGCAATCCCAAGACACTGATCGCGCTCGTGAAGGCGATCACCGAGGCCGGCGCCTGGCTCGACGATCCGGCGAACCGGCCGGAGGCGGCGCGCCTGCTGGCGACGCCACGCTACCTCAACGTGCCGCAGGACGTGATTGCGCGCTCGCTCAGCCTGCCCGACTTCCACATCTTCCATCGCCAGCTCGCCAACTTCCCGTGGCGCAGCCACGCCGACTGGTTCCTGAGCCAGATGGTGCGCTGGGGCCAGGTCGCGCCGCGCGCCGACATGTCGGCCGTCGCCGACCGCGTGTTCCGCAGCGACATCTATCGCGCCGCCGCCAGCGAGCTCGGTCTTCCCTGTCCGCTGGTCGACCGCAAGGCCGAGGGCGCGCATCCCGATCCGTGGATCCTGCCGACCAACGGCGCGCCGGTGGCGATGGGTCCCGACTCCTTCCTCGATGGGTCGGTCTTCGACCCTCGCAATGAAACCTCAACCACCTTCGAGCAGCAGGAGAGCAATCATGGCGACTAAGATTTCCCGCAAGGGTCTGGGACGGCGCGACATCCTCAAGGGCGCCACCGCCACGGCCGCCCTGATGGCCGCGGTGCGCACCTCGTTTCCCGGCGGCGCCTTCGCGCAGGCCGCGGGCCCCGAAACCAACAAGGTGACGCTGGGCTTCATCGCGCTCACCGACTCCTCGCCGCTGATCATCGCCAAGGAGAAGAAGCTTTTCGACAAGTACGGGATCACCGACGCCAACGTCGCCAAGCAGGCCTCATGGGGCACCACGCGCGACAACGTCGTGCTGGGCTCGGGTTCGGGCGGCATCGACGGTGCGCACATCCTGACGCCGAAGCCGTACCAGATCACACTCGGCCTCACGACACCCGAGAACAAGCCGGTGCCGATGTACATCCTGTCCCGGCTCAACACGAACGGGCAGGCCATCTCGGTCGCCAAGGAGCTGATGCCGACCGGCGCCACGGTCGATGCGAAGCCGCTCAAGGAAGCCTTCGCCAAGATGAAGGCGGGCGGCAAGGACGTGAAGGTCGCCATGACCTTCCGCGGCGGCACCCACGACATGTGGATCCGCTACTGGCTGGCCGCCGGCGGCATCGATCCCGACAAGGACGTCTCGACCATCGTCGTGCCGCCGCCGCAGATGGTGGCCAACATGAAGGTCGGCAGCATGGAGGCCTTCTGCGTCGGCGAGCCGTGGAACGAGCAGCTCGTCAACCAGGGCATCGGCTACTCGGCCTGCACGACCGGTGACCTCTGGAAGGATCATCCGGAGAAGAGCCTCGCGCTGCGCGCCGACTGGGTCGACAAGAACCCCAAGGCGGCCCAGGCAGTTCTGCAGGCGGTCCTCGAGGCGGCGCAGTGGTGCGACAAGCTCGAGAACGCCAAGGAGCTGTCGGAGATCATCGGCAAGCGCCAGTGGTTCAACTGCCCGCCGGCCGACATCATCAACCGCATCGAAGGCAAGGTGAACTACGGCGACGGCCGCAAGATCGACAACCGCGACCTGTCGATGAAGTTCTGGCGCGACCACGCCTCGTATCCGTTCCAGAGCCACGAGCTCTGGTTCCTCACTGAAAACCAGCGCTGGGGCATGATGGCCCAGGACCTCGACACCAAGGCGATCATCGCCAAGGTCAACCGCGAGGATCTGTGGCGCGCGGCTGCCAAGGCGATCGGCGTCGCCGACAAGGACATGCCGGCCGGTACGTCGCGCGGCAAGGAGACCTTCTTCGACGGCAAGGTGTTCGATCCGGCCGACCCGAAGGCCTATCTCGCCAGCCTGCAGATCCGGAAGGTGGCGTGATGCCGGCAGCGACTGCCCACGCGACAACCACCGCCACCGTGGCGCCCGGGCCCGTGCCGGGGGCGACGGCGGAGATCGTCGCCTTCCGTCCGCCGATGCGGCCCGCGCTCCAGCGGGCCGGCGAGATGGCGCGTCACTTTGCAGGCGTCATCCTGCCGCCGCTCATCGTGATCGGCCTCACGCTCTTCGTCTGGCAGCTCCTCTGCTCCGAGCCCGGTGCACGCCTGCCGCCGCCCACCAAGGTCGTGTCGGACGCCTGGGATTTCATCGTCGACCCGTTCTACGACAATGGCGGCATCGACAAGGGCGCCTTCTGGCAGATCACCAAGAGTCTGGGCCGCGTCGGCATCGGTTTCAGCTTCGCTGCCGTCGTCGGCATCGCGCTGGGCGTGCTGATCGGCCAGAGCACCTGGGCGATGCGCGGCCTCGACCCGATCTTCCAGGTCCTGCGCACCGTGCCGCCGCTCGCCTGGCTGCCGCTGTCGCTGGCGGGCTTCCGCGATTCGCATCCCTCGGCGCTGTTCGTGATCTTCATCACCTCTATCTGGCCGATCATCATCAATACGTCGGTGGGCGTGCGGAACATCCCGCAGGACTATCGCAACGTCGCGGCGGTGATCCGGCTCTCCTGGTGGGAGGTCTTCTACAAGATCACCCTGCCGGCCACCGTGCCCTACATCTTCACCGGCCTGCGCATCGGCATCGGCCTTTCCTGGCTCGCCATCGTGGCGGCGGAGATGCTGATCGGCGGCGTCGGCATCGGCTTCTTTATCTGGGACGCGTGGAACAGCTCGCGCATCTCCGACATCATCGTGGCGCTGGTCTACATCGGAATCGTCGGCTTCCTGCTCGACAAGCTGATCGCCACGATCGGGCACTTTGTCTCGCATGGCGTCGCAGCGCAGTAGGAGGACAGGTCATGCATCCCTACCTCAAGTTCGAGCAGATCGGCATGAGCTTCCGCCGCGGCCAGATGGCGACGGAAGTGCTGCGCGACATCGACCTCGTCATCGACAAGGGCGAGTTCGTCTCCCTGATCGGCCACTCCGGTTGCGGCAAGTCCACCCTGCTCAACATCCTGGGCGGGCTGCTGCAGTCGAGCACCGGCGAGGTCTTCCTCGAGGGCAAGGTCGTCGACGAGCCCGGCCCCGATCGTGCCATCGTCTTCCAGAACCACTCGCTGCTGCCCTGGCTCACCGTCTACGGCAACGTCGCGATCGCCGTCGACAAGGTGTTCGGCCGAACCAAGAGCAAGGAAGAGCGCCACGACTGGGTGATGCACAATCTCGAGCTGGTGCAGATGGCTCAGGCCAAGGACAAGCGCCCGCACGAGGTTTCGGGCGGCATGAAGCAACGTGTAGGCATCGCCCGCGCGCTCGCCATGCAGCCCAAGGTGCTGCTGATGGACGAGCCGTTCGGCGCGCTCGACGCGCTGACCCGCGCCCATTTGCAGGACAGCGTCATGGAGATCCATGCGCGGCTCGGCAACACGGTGATGATGATCACCCACGACGTCGACGAGGCCGTGCTGCTCTCGGATCGCGTCGTGATGATGACCAACGGTCCGTCGGCCACCATCGGCGAGATCCTGAAGATCGACCTGCCGCGGCCGCGCCGCCGGCTCGAGCTCGCGACCGACGCCGAGTATGCGCGCTGCCGCGCCGCTGTCCTCGAGTTCCTGTACGCACGCCACAGGGTTCCCGCGCGTGCCGCCGCCTGATCGGATCCATGAGCGAGTTCGACGACCAGCAGAAGCAGTGGCTTCAGGGTTTCGTCAGCGGCATCGAGGCCCGCAAGGCCGCTGACAAGCTCTCGAACCGCACTGCCACCACAGCGTCGGGCACGCCGATCGGCCCCGACGCGCTGCAGCACGCTGCGCAGGATCGCGCGGTGGCCGCGGGTGCCAGGTTGGTCGCCGAGGAGAAGGCCAAGCGCGAACGCCATCCGCTCGACCGTTGGGATGAGCTGGTGGCGCGCAGCGAGGCCGGCCAATTCCCCAAGGGCACCGACGTCCTTCTCACCAAGTATCACGGCCTCTTCTATGTCGCGCCGGCGCAGGACTCCTACATGTGCCGCCTGCGCATCCCCAATGGCATCCTGAACGCCTGGCAGATGACCGGCCTCGCCGACGCCGCCGACTCGTTCGGGGGTGGCTATGCCGACGTGACGACGCGCGCCAACCTGCAGATCCGCGAGATTCCGGCGCAACACGGCGTCGACCTGCTGCTCGCCGTGCAGGATCTCGGCCTCACCGCGCGCGGTTCCGGCGCCGACAACATCCGCAACATCACCGGCAGCCCGACCGCCGGCGTCGATCCGCAGGAACTGTGGGATACGCGGCCGCTCTGCCGCGCCATGCATCACTACATCCTCAATCATCGCGAGATGTACGGCCTGCCGCGCAAGTTCAATATCGCCTTCGACGGCGGCGGCCGGGTCCCGGTGCTCGAGGACACCAACGACATCGGCTTCGTCGCCGCGCGCGTGACCGGCGGCGAGGGGTTCGAGCCCGGTATCTATTTCCGCCTGCAGCTGGGTGGCATCACCGGCCATCTTGATTTCGCGTTCGACACCGAGGTGCTGTTGAAGCCCGGGGAATGCGTGACGGTTGCGGGTGCGGTGGTGCGTGCCTTCGCTGCTCACGGCGATCGCACCAATCGACAGAAGGCGCGCATGAAGTACGTCATCGACCGCATGGGCCGGGACGCCTTCCTGGCCGAGGTCGAGAAGGAGCATGGCGCGAAGCTGCGTCGTGCCCGTGGCGCCGTGATCGCGCCGCGCCTGCCGGCCGACAAGCACGGACATGTCGGTGTGCACGCCCAGAAGCAGCCGGGCCTCAGCTACCTCGGCGTCGTGTTGCCGGTCGGCCGCCTGACCGGTGGCCAGATGCGTGGCCTTGCCGAGATCGCGCAACGCTTCGGCAGCGGCACGCTGCGCCTCACCGTGTGGCAGAACCTGCTGATCTCCGACGTCGCCGATCGCGATGTCGGTGTCTGCGTCGCGGCCATTGCTGCGCTCGGCCTCGGTGTCGAGGCGAGCGCCGTCCGGCGCGGCCTGGTCGCCTGTACCGGCAATGCCGGCTGTAAGTTCGCAGCGTCCAACACCAAGGGCCATGCGCTGAAGCTCGCCGACTGGCTGGAGGCGCGGCTTGCGATCGACCTTCCGGTCAACATCCATCTCACTGGCTGTCATCATTCCTGTGCCCAGCACTATGTCGGCGACATCGGCCTGATCGCAGTAAAGGTCGATCGCGGCGAGGAGACGGTCGAAGGCTACAACGTCTTCGTGGGCGGCGGTGCCGCGGCGACGGGCGAGCAGGCGATGGCGCGGGAGTACGCGACCGCCGTCGCCTTCGACGAGCTGCCGCCGCTGGTCGAGAAGCTGCTGGCCGGCTGGCTCGCTCATCGCCGCGAAGCCGAGTCGTTCCACGATTTCAGCCGCCGCCACGAGATCGGCGCGCTGAGGGCGCTGGTCGAGGGCGTACCCGAGAAGGCACTTGCGGCATGAACGCGATGGCGCCCATCCCTCAGATCATCCCCGAGAACGCGCCGTTCTCGACCGAGCAGCGCGCCTGGCTGAACGGCTTCTTCGCCGCCTATCTCGGCGTCGACGGTACGCCGGGCGCGGCCGAGACCGAGCCTGAGGAGCACGAGGAGTTTCCCTGGCACGAGCCTACGCTCGCGCTTGCCGAGCGGCTGGCACTCGCCAAGGAGGCCAAGCCCGCGCGCCAGCTCATGGCCGCCATGGCCCAGCTCGATTGCGGCCAGTGCGGCTATCTCTGCCAGAGCTACGCCGAAGCCGTATGGTCCGGCGCCGAGGCCGATCTCGGCCGTTGCGTGCCGGGCGGCAAGGAGACCCAGCGCAAGCTGAAGGAGCTGCTGCCGGCGCTGGAGCCGCAACGAGACGGCAACGCCGTCGCCGTACCCGCCGTCAGGGCATCGGGCCCGGTCGGCCAGTCGCGGGACCGGCCGGGGCTCGCGACGCTCGTCGACGCCCATCCGCTCAATCGCACGGGTTCGGAGAAGGACGTGCGCCATGTCGTGCTCGATCTCTCCGCGACCGACATGACCTACGAAGCGGGGGACAGTCTCGGTGTGTTCGCGCGCAAGAACCCGCAGCTCGTGCAGGCCGTGCTCGATCGCCTGGGCGCCACCGGTGAGGAGATGGTCGGCTTCGATCATGACGCGCTGCCGCTCCGCCAGGTCCTGTTGAGCAAGGTCGACATCGCGCGGCCGAGCGACGAGTGCATGCTCTTCCTCGCGAGCCGCGCCTTCGACGGCGAGGAGGCCTTGAAGCTGCAGGCGCTGGCATCGGGCGAGGGGCCGGCCGAGCTCGCCGAGGCGGACCTGCTCGACCTGCTGCACGCCTTCCCGTCGGTGATGCCGTCGCTGCCCGGCCTCATCAAGTCGCTCGATCGGCTGCAGCCGCGTCTCTATTCGATCGCCTCCTCGTCCAAGGCGCATCCGCGCGAGGTCCATCTCACAGTCTCGGCCGTGCGCTGGGACGCCAAGGACCGTACCCGCACCGGTATCGGCTCCTGCTATCTCGCCGACTTCGCCAAGCCCGGCGACGTGATCCCGGTCTTCGTGCAGAAGAGCCATGGCTTCGCACCGCCGGCCGACGACAATGCGCCGCTGATCATGGTCGGGCCGGGCACCGGCATCGCGCCGTTCCGCGCCTTCCTCGAGGAGCGCGAGGCGCGCGGCGCCCGCGGCAAGAACTGGCTGTTCTTCGGCGACCAGAAGCGCACGACCGACTTCCTCTACGAGGACCAGGTGATCGACTGGCAGCGCCGCGGCGTGCTCACACGCCTCGACCTCGCCTTCTCGCGCGACCAGGCCGAGAAGGTCTACGTCCAGCACCGCATGCGCGAGAACGCCGCCGAACTCTGGAGCTGGCTGGAGCAAGGTGCGCACTTCTGTGTCTGCGGCGACGCCAAGCGGATGGCGAGCGATGTCGAGAAGGCATTGCTCGAGATTGCCATGGGGCCGGGGGCAAAGACCGCCGCCGAGGCGAAGGCATGGCTCGATGGCCTCGCGAAGGCCGGCAGGTACCAGCGCGATGTCTACTGACACCGTCTGCACCACCTGCCCCTACTGCGGCGTCGGCTGCGGCATTGTGGTGACGCCGGACGGCAAGGGCGGCGCTACGGTCGAGGGTGACGCCGCGCATCCCGCCAATCGCGGCCGGCTCTGCTCTAAGGGCGCTGCGCTAGGCGAAACCTTGTCCCTTGAGGACCGGCTGCTGCATCCCGAGATCGACGGCCGTCGCGTCTCCTGGGGAACAGCGCTCGATGCGGTGGCGAACGGCCTGCGTGACGTGATCGAGCAGCACGGTCCTGACGCCGTCGCCTTCTACGTCTCGGGACAGTTGCTGACCGAGGACTATTACGCTGCGAACAAGCTGATCAAAGGTTTTCTCGGCACCGCCAATATCGACACGAACTCGCGGCTCTGCATGGCCTCGTCGGTGGCGGGCCACAAGCGCGCCTTCGGCAGTGACACCGTGCCGGGCCTCTACGAGGATTTCGAGCTGGCCGACCTCGTGGTGCTGGTCGGCAGCAATCTTGCTTGGTGCCATCCGGTCCTGTTCCAGCGGCTCGAAGTCGCCAAGCGTGCGCGGCCTGCGATGAAGATCGTGGTGATCGATCCGCGCCGCACCGAGACCTGCGACATCGCCGATCTTCATCTTGCGATCCGTCCCGGCACCGACGTGGCGCTGTTCAACGCGCTGCTGGCCGATCTCCATCGCCGTGGCCTCGCCGACAAGCGCTTCGTCGACAAGCACACGGTCGGTCTCGACGACGCGCTGATCGCTGCGCGCGCGAGCGACATCGAGGCCTGCGGCCTCTCGGCCGCTGAAGTCGCGATGTTCTTCGACTGGTTTGCCCGAATGGAGAAGAGCGTCACGCTCTATTCCCAGGGCGTGAACCAGTCTTCCGCCGGCGTCGACAAGGTCAATGCGCTGATCAACTGCCATCTCCTGACGGGCCGCATCGGCCGGCCGGGCATGGGACCGTTCTCGATCACCGGCCAGCCCAATGCCATGGGAGGCCGTGAGGTCGGCGCGCTCTCCAACACGCTCGCCGCCCACATGGAGTTCGGCACGACGGACGTCGATCGCGTCGGCCGCTTCTGGAAGGCTGCGCGCATGGCGACGCGGCCGGGGCTGAAGGCGGTCGATCTCTTCGAGGCGGTCGAGGCGGGCAAGGTCAAGGCGGTCTGGATCATGGCGACCAACCCGGTCGACAGCCTGCCCAATGCCGACCAGGTTCGCGCCGCGCTCAAGGGTTGCGAGCTGTCGATCGTCTCGGAGGCGATCCGCGCCACCGATACGGTCGATGCCTGCCGCATCCGTCTGCCCGCGCTCGCCTGGGCGGAGAAGGACGGCACCGTCACCAACTCCGAGCGCAACGTCTCGCGCCAGCGTCCCTTCCTGCCGCCGCCCGGGGAGGCACGGCAGGATTGGTGGATCCTCGCCGAGGTGGCCAAGCGCCTGGGCCACGGCGACGCCTTTGCCTGGAGCGGTGTCGCCGACATCTTCCGCGAGCACGCTGCCCTGTC
>SCVT01000248.1 GCA_004296815.1 Reyranella sp.
GCACGATCTATCGCGACATCGAGCAGTTGAGCGCCGCCGACGTCCCGGTCTACGCCGACCGCGGCCCGGGCGGCGGCTTCCAGCTCATCGACGGCTACCGCACCAAGCTCACCGGATTGTCGCCGGCCGAGGCGGAGACCCTGTTCGTGGCCGGCCTGCCCGGCCCGGCAGCCGAACTGGGCCTGGCCGATGTGATGGCGACGGCACAGCTCAAGCTCACCGCGGCCCTGCCGGAGCGCTCGCGCGCCGGCGCGCGCCGCGTCGCCGCCCGCTTCCATCTCGATCCGGTCGACTGGTTCCGCTCGCCCGAGTCGGCGCTCCTGCTGCCGACACTCGCCAAGGCGGTCTGGGACGAAACCTCGGTCGATATCCGCTATCGACGCGAGGAGCGCGCGGTGGCTCGGCGACTGAAGCCACTCGGCCTCGTCCTCAAGGCGGGCATCTGGTACTGCGTCGCCGCGGTCAGCGGGCAGATGCGGACCTATCGCGTCGCCCACATCCTCGATCTCGCCCCGACCGGCGAGCGCTTCGAGCGCCCGAAGGACTTCGATCTCGTCTGCTACTGGACGGCCGCGACGCGCGCCTACGAGGTCGGCCTCTATCGCGGCCGCGCCGTGCTGCGTGTGTCGCCGCGCGGTCTCGAGCGGCTGGAATCATTGGGCGCCGCAATCCAGCAGGCCGCCCGCGAGTCGGCCCGCCGCATCGGCATGGGCGACTGGGTCGAGATCACCGTCCCGATCGAATCGACCGACCAGGCCGCGCTCGACTTCCTGCGGCTCGGCAGCGAGGCCGAGGTGCTGAAGCCGGTTGCGGTCCGACGGCGCATCGCGAAGATGGCCGCCGGCATCCACCGCCTGAATCGCTAGCGGACGACCGAAGCGGTCTGCCCGAACAGCACCTTGCGTTGTTCCTCGGTGTTGATCCCGGGCGTCTGGCGCAGCTCGGCGCCTACGGCCTTGCCCTTCACGACGGCGGGACGCTTGCCGGTCTCCTCGAACCACTTCTGCAGGTTCGGGAAGTCCTCGAGCTTCTGCCCGAAATTCTTGAAGCCCACGACCCATGGCCAGATCGCCATGTCGGCGATCGAGTAGTCGCCTGCCACGAACGGCCGATCGGCGAGACGCTTGTTCAGTACGCCGAACAGGCGGTTGACCTCGTTGCTGTAGCGCTGCTGGCCGTAGACGAGGGCCTCGGCCGGATTGAATTGCGGCGCGTAGACGTTGAAGTGGTTGGCCTGGCCCGCCATCGGCCCGAGGCCGCCCATCTGCCAGTTGACCCACTGCAGCACCTCGTACTTGCCGCGCAGGTCCCTCGGCAGGAACTTGCCCGCCTTCTCCGCGAGATACTGGAGGATCGCTCCCGATTCGAACACCGAGACGGGCGCGCCGCCGCCCGGCGGATCGTGGTCGACGATCGCCGGCATGCGGTTGTTGGGACTGATCTTGAGGAACTCCGGCTTGAACTGCTCGCCCGTGCCGATGTTCACCGGCACGAGCTTGTAGGGCATGCCGCATTCCTCGAGCATGATGGAGATCTTCCAGCCGTTCGGCGTCGGCCAGTAGTGCAGGTCGATCATGATGTGCGTCCTCTGAAGGCGTTTCGTGTTGGCGCGCAGCCTAGACGATCAACCGTCGCGGACGCACATCATGATCGACCTGCACTACTGGCCGACGCCGAACGGCTGGAAGATCTCCATCATGCTCGAG
>SCVT01000249.1 GCA_004296815.1 Reyranella sp.
AAGTCCTCCATCGCAGGATAGAGGACCTCCTCGATTGCAGGATTGAGACGATGGATCTCGTCGATGAACAGCACGTCGTGCGGCTGCAGGTTGGTGAGCTGGGCGGCGAGATCGCCCGCCTTCTGGATCACCGGTCCCGAGGTCGCACGGAAGCCCACGCCCATCTCGCGCGCGACGATCTGCGCCAGCGTCGTCTTGCCGAGGCCCGGCGGCCCGTGGAACAGCACGTGGTCGAGCGCCTCGCCGCGCGACTTGGCGGCGGTGATGAAGATCTTGAGATTCTCGCGGACCTGGCGTTGGCCGACGAAATCGTCGAGCGTCTGTGGCCTGAGCGCCAGCTCGGCGGAATCCTCCTCGGCACGCTTGGTCGTCACGAGTCTCTCGGGGGCGGCGTTCATCGCGCCAGCTCCTGCAGGCCGGCACGAATCACCGCGTCGAGCCTCGCTTCACCGCCCAGCCGCTGCGTCACGCGCGCCACCGCGCCGAACGCCTCGACGCGCTTGTAGCCCAGGTTCACGAGCGCGGAGACCGCATCCTCGTTGAGCGAACCGACGGTGCCGGCCGGCGCGTTCGCGTTGGCGGGCATGGCCGGTGCAGGCGTGACGCCGAACGCGGCGGCCTTGTCCTTGAGCTCCGTGGCGAGGCGTGCAGCGAGCTTGGGGCCGACACCGGCAGGACGGCTGAGCGTCGCTCGATCCTGCGCGGCGATCGCCCGCGCGATCTCGTCGGGCGACAGGGTCGACAGAATCGACAGCGCCACACGGGCGCCGACGCCCTGCACCGTCGTCAGGATGCGGAACCAGTCGCGCTCCGCCGTCTCGAGGAAGCCGTAGAGGGCGATCGCATCCTCACGCACGATCGTCTCGACCAGCATGGTAGCCGGCCCGCCGACCGTGAGGTCGCGCAAGGTGCGCGCCGACGCCGAGACGAGATAGCCGACGCCGCCCACGTCGATGATCGCGCTGTCGGTCTCGACGGCGTCGACCAGGCCCTTGAGCTTGGCGATCACAGCGCGGCCTCGATCCGGCGTGCGGTGGCGCGGTGGTGCGCATGGCAGATCGCCACCGCGAGCGCATCGGCGGCGTCCGCCGTCGCGGTGACGCCCGGCAGCAGACGCCCGACCATCATGGCGATCTGGTTCTTGTCGGCGTGACCGGCGCCCACTACCGACTTCTTCACGAGGTTCGCGGCGTATTCATAGACGGGCAGACCGGCGCGCGCCGGCGCCAGCAGCACCACGCCGCGCGCCTGACCGAGCTTCAGGGTCGAACCCGGGTTTACGTTCACGAAGGTCTCCTCGACCGCGGCCTCGACCGGCCGCTGCGCTTCGACGACGGCGGCGACACCGTCGAACAACTCGTTCAGGCGCTCGGCCAGCGTGCCCGTCGTCGCGACCTTCACGACGCCATGCGCCACGTGGCGCAGCCGGTTGCCTTCGACCTCGATCACGCCCCAGCCGGTGAGCCGCAGGCCGGGATCGAGGCCGATCAGTCTCATTCCGCCCGGCTCAGGCCGCGAACTTCGCCAGAGCGTCGTCCGACACCTCGAAGTTGGCGTAGACGTTCTGGACGTCGTCGTTGTCTTCCAGGGCCGCGATCAGATCCATCATCGTCTGCACGGTCTCGCCCTCGACCGGCGTCGTCGTCTTGGGGCGCCACATCAGCTTGGCGCCGGCAGGCTGGCCCAGCGACTTCTCGAGCGCCTCGCGCACCGAGTTGAAGCTCTCCTGGGCGCAGTAGATCTCGTGCGCCGCCTCCTCGCCCTCGCCGCTCACCACGTCGTCGGCGCCGGCTTCGATCGCCTTCTCCAGCACGTCATCGGCGCTGCCGGCCGATAGCGGGAAGCGGAACTCGCCCAACCGGTCGAACATGAACGACACGCTGTTGGATTCACCCAGGTTGCCGCCGTGCTTCGAGAAGATCGAGCGGACCTCGCCGGCCGTGCGGTTGCGGTTGTTGGTCAGCGCCTCGACGATCACGGCGACGCCCGCCGGGCCGTAGCCCTCGTAGCGCACCTCGTCGTAGTTCGCGTCGGCATCCGAGCCCGAACCTCGCTTGATCGCCCGATCGATCGTGTCGCGCGTCATGTTGTTCTCGCGCGCGGCGATGACGGCGGCGCGCAGGCGCGGGTTGGCGTTCGGGTCGGCCGCCCCCAGCCGGGCAGCCGTCGTGATTTCCCGGATCAGCTTGGTGAAGATCTTGGCCCGCTGGGCGTCCTGGCGCCCCTTGCGGTGCATGATGTTCTTGAATTGGGAATGCCCCGCCATCGCCTGACAACCAGATTAAGTAACCGGATCAGGGGCCTATACCACTTCTCGTGGGTTTTGGCAGTTAAGAGAGGGGCGCGACGGCCGTCGGCACAAAAAAAGGCGGGGGCCGAAGCCCCCGCTAAAAAACGTCGGAACCTAGATTCCGACGCCCCCTCTAACCTTGAAGACAGTTCGCCGTACTGGCGAAAAACCGTTTAACATCAAAAGGATGCCGGTTTTTCCCCAGGCCGTCAATGACGCTCTTCAAGGCACATCTAATAGCTATAGATGACGCCTGTGAGATACAAGATGCTGCAGACTAGGTGCTGGGGGCCAGTCGGCCACCCAGCCGGATCGGCCGGATCGACTTGGCAAGCCCGGTCCGGTCGTCGGTTTCGACCACCGCCGCGCACAAAGTCCCCTCGCCCTCCGCCGGTGCCAGCCGCTCGCCGGGCACCTTGCGCACGAAGCGCAGGACGGCGGCCTCTTTCTTCATGCCGATGACGCTGTCGTAGTCGCCGCACATGCCGACATCGGTCTGGTAGGCGGTACCGCCGGGCAGCACCCAGCCATCGGCCGTCGGCACGTGGCTATGGCTGCCCAGGACCGCCGAGGCCCGGCCGTCGCAATAGTGGCCGATCGACTGCTTCTCGCTGGTCGCCTCGCCGTGCACGTCGATCAGGATGAGATTGGCGGTACGCCCCAGCGTGTGCTTGGCGAGCTCGGCGTCGAGGGCACGGAACGGATCGTCGAGCGCGTCCATGAACAGCCGGCACATGACGTTGATGACCACGACCTTCTGGCCGCGCGCCGTCTGGAAGAGGTTGGCGCCCCAGCCCGGCGTGCCGGGCGGATAGTTGATCGGCCGCAGCAGGCGCTTGTCCTGCGCGATATAGGGAATGATGTCGCGCTGGTCCCACGCATGATTGCCGGTGGTGATGCAGTCGACGCCGGCCTCGTGCAGATCGGTACAGATCTTGGCGGTGATGCCGAAGCCCGCCGCAGCGTTCTCGCCGTTCACCACGACGAAATCGAGGCCGAGCTCGCGGCGCAGGCGGGGTACTTCCTTGACCACGGCATCGCGGCCGGCGCGGCCCACGATGTCGCCACAGAACATGACCTTCATCGCCTAGACAAAGGCGCAAGCGCGCTTGTCGGTCAACAACCAATCGAGCCGCTGGTCGCTCGGACCGTGCGGGACTTCGGGCACGAACTGCGCATCGAAGCCGACGCCCATGGCGGTGACGCGCCGGCGCTTGCGCAGGAGCTCGAGAGTCCGGTCATAGAAGCCGCCGCCATAGCCCAGCCGCCAGCCGTCGGCATCGCAGGCAAGCAGCGGCACGATCAGCGCGTCGGGCTCGATCTCCTCGCGCCGCGCCGCCGGCTGCAAGGTGCCGAACACACCGGCCTCGAGCGGATCGCCCGGACGCCAGGCACGGAACAGCAGCGGCTGGCCGCGGCCCTGCACCACCGGCAGCGCAAGCTGGCAGCCCTGGTTGTGGAACTCGATCATCAGCGGCCGGATATCGATCTCGTCCTTGATCGGCCAGAAGCCCGAGACGGCGCACGGCGTCTCGATCGGACGCTCATTGCGCAGCATGGCCAGCAGGCCGTCGGCAGCGGCGCGGCGCTCGGCATCGCCCAGATCCTGGCGCCACGCCAGCATGGCGCTGCGCAGGGTCTGCTTGTCGTCGATCTGGGTCATGCCGGAAGAAGCAAGGTGGGGCGGCTCCACGATGGGCCGTGG
>SCVT01000250.1 GCA_004296815.1 Reyranella sp.
AAGCTGCTCGTCCCCATCCTCGTCGGGCCAGTCAGCCGCCTCAGGGACGTGGCGGCGCAGGCATCGGTCGACATCAACGCCTTCGAACTGGTCGACTCCAGTCACAGCCACGACTCGGCGGCAAAGGCTGTCGAGCTGGTGCGCGCCGGCCGAGCGGAGGCCCTGATGAAGGGCAGCCTCCATACCGACGAACTCATGGCTGCAGTGGTCCCCCGCCAAACCGGAATCCGGACGGCGCGCCGCATCAGCCATTGCTTCGTGATGGATGTGCCGCGCCATCCGCAAGCCCTAATCATTTCCGATGCCGCGGTGAACATCGCACCGACGCTCGAGGAAAAGGTCGATATCGTGCAGAACGCCATCGACCTGGCGCACGCGCTGGGAGTTGACGAGCCGCGCGTCGCGATCCTGAGCGCCATGGAGACCGTCAATCCGAAGCTGGCATCGACCATCGAAGCGGCGGCGCTCTGCAAAATGGCGGATCGCGGCCAGATCAAGGGGGGCATTCTCGATGGACCGCTCGCCCTCGACAACGCGATCAGCATCGAAGCCGCCGCCATCAAGCAGATTGCCTCACCGGTGGCGGGGCGCGCAGACATACTGATCGTGCCGGACCTCGAAGCCGGCAACATGCTGGCCAAAAGCCTGTCGTTTCTGGCCTCGGCCGATGCTGCGGGAATCGTCCTCGGCGCCCGTGTGCCCATCATCCTCACGAGCCGTGCCGACTCGCAGCTGACGCGGCTCGCCTCCTGTGCTGTCGCGAGCCTCGCGGCCGCTCGGCGACGCACCCACCCAGCCATCCCTTGAGGAAACAATGAGCGAACCCATTCGACCGGTGCTGAAAGACCACAAGGCGCTGGTGGTCGGGATCGCCAACGACCAGTCGATCGCCTATGGCTGCGCCAAGGCCTTCCGGGATGCCGGCGCGGACCTCGCGGTGACCTGGCTGAACGAGAAAGCCAGGCCGCACGTCGAGCCGCTCGCCGACGAGCTGCAGGCACCGATCAAGGCGGAGCTGAACGTCGCCGTTCCCGGCCAGCTCGAGGCCGTGTTCGAGGAGATCACGAAGCGCTGGGGTACCCTCGACATTCTGGTCCATTCCATCGCCTTCGCGCCCATCGACGATCTTCGCGGCGGCCTGCTCGACTGCTCGGCAGAAGGCTTCGCCAAGGCGATGGACGTCTCGTGCCACTCCTTCATCCGAATGGCACGGCTGGCTGCCCCCCTGATGCGGAAAGGCGGCACGATGTTCGCCATGAGCTACTACGGCGCCAACCGGGTGGTTCCGAATTACAACGTCATGGGGCCGGTGAAGGCGGCGCTCGAGGCCGCCTGCCGCTATCTCGCCTATGAGCTCGGCCCGCAGGGCATCCGCGTGCATGCCATCTCTCCCGGCCCGCTCAAGACCCGGGCGGCTTCGGGCCTGAAGGATTTCGAGCTGCTGCTGAACGAGGCGGCCAAGAAGGCGCCGCTGGGCGAGCTCGTGGACATCATGGATGTCGGCTACGCGTGCGCCTATCTCGCCACGCCGTTCGCGCATCGCATCACCGGCGGCACGGTGTATGTCGACGGCGGCACCAATATCGTCGCCTGACCGCCATGTCGAAGCCAGGCAGAATCGCCGTCCTCAACGCCGGTTCCTCGAGCATAAAGTTCGCCATCTACGATGCCGAAGGGGCAAACGATCTCCTGTTTCGTGGCCAGATAGAAAACCTGGGCGCCAAGCCCCATCTGAAAGTCCGCGATGCCAACGGGCAGACCGTCGCGGAAAGAAGCTGGCCCGACGGCTCCCTCGATCATGGTGCCGCAACCGCGGAGATCATGACGCTCGGCCGGGAGTTGCTGGCCGGGATACCGGTGCTCGCGTTCGGCCATCGTGTCGTGCACGGCGGCGTCGACTTCGCGGCGCCCGTCCGCATCGACGACCTGGTCATGGCCAAGCTTGCCAAGCTCGTGCCGCTGGCACCGCTGCATCAGCCGCACAATCTCGCGCCGATCGCCGCGATCGCCGCCGCAGCGCCCCATCTGCCGCAGATCGCCTGCTTCGACACGGCCTTCCACCGGTCGCAGCCATCCCTCGCCCAGCAGTTCGCGCTGCCACGACATCTCACGGCCGAGGGGATCAGGCGCTACGGTTTCCATGGCCTCTCTTACGAGTACGTCGTTCGACGACTTCAGGACAACGCCGTCCTCCGCAACGCCCGGCTCGTCGTCGCGCACCTCGGCAATGGCGCCAGCCTATGTGCGGTTCGCGATGGACGGAGCGTTGCCAGCACAATGGGCTTCACGGCCGTGGACGGTTTGATGATGGGAACCCGCTCCGGAGCGCTCGATCCCGGCGTGCTGCTCTACCTCATGCGGGAGCGCGGCATGGCCGCTTCTGCCGTGGAGGACCTGCTCTACCGCAAATCCGGCCTGCTCGGCGTCTCCGGGCTTTCGTCCGACATGCGTACGCTGCGCCAGTCGGACGCGCCCGAATCGCGGGAAGCCACGGCCTTGTTCGCCTACCGCATCGTGCGCGAGATCGGATCTCTCGCAGCGGCGCTGGGCGGTATCGACGCCCTCGTGTTCACCGGCGGCATCGGGGAGAACGACGCCGCAACCCGCGAAGCAGTCAGTGACGGCTGCAGGTGGCTGGGTCTGGAGCTCGACAAGGAGCGCAACCTGCGAGGCGAGCGCCGCATCAGCACGCTCGACTCGCCCGTTTCCGCCTGGGTCGTGCCAACCGACGAGGAACGCATGATCGCCCTCCATACGAGGGAGGCATTGGCCACCTGATCAGCGTCCAGGACTTGAGCACCGAGGAGAAGCCCATGACGACCTTGATGACCGTGAAGGAACTGCAGATGAAGATCGCCGAGGCGGAAAGCGCCAAGGCGTCGCTGGCGCTGAAGCACCAGCAGGCCGAGGAGCGCGAGAAAGCCGAGCTGCTCGACCGGCTGAGCAAGCCCTCGGGAAAGACCGACGATGAGGTGATGGAAAAGGCCTCGATCATCATCAACCGTGCGGTCGAGAACGGGCTGATGTCCGTGCAGGTGTTCCGCTTCCCCCATACGCTCTGCTCCGACAACGGCCGGGCCATCAACCAGGGGGAGCAGGGTTGGGAGAAGACCTTGACCGGCATCCCGAAGGAGATCTTCGAGTTCTGGGGCCGCCAGCTGCAGCCGCGCGGCTATCACATCCGCTACGAGATCATCGACTATCCCGGCGGCATGCCGGGCGATGTCGGCATCGTTCTCAGCTGGGGGTGAGCCGGCCGAGGCCTATGCCTTGGCCTTGCCCCCCATCATGCCCTTGATCTTCTCGCGGGCGCGCTGGAAGGCGACGTAGAGGCCGGGGATCACGAAGATGCCGAGGCAGGAGGCGGCGATCATGCCGCCGAATACCGCCGTGCCGACCGCGCGCTGCGTCGCGGCACCGGCACCCGAGGAGATGACCAGCGGTACCAGGCCCAGGATGAAGGCGAACGAGGTCATCATGACGGCGCGGAAGCGCAACCCGGCGGCGGTCGTGGCCGCCGTCACGACGTCCACCCCCTTTGCTCGTTCGGCCATCGCGAATTCGATGATCAGGATGGCGTTCTTGGCCGCCAGCGCGATCAGCACGACGATGCCGATCTGGGCGAAGATGTTGTTGTCGAGGCCGGCGACCAGCAACGCCGTCACCGCGCCGAACAGGCCGACGACGACCGACAGCAGCGCCGCGACCGGGATCGCCGTGCTCTCGTAGAGGCCGACCAGGAAGAGGTAGGCGAAGACGACGGCGAGACCCAGGATGAAGCCGGTCTGGCCACTCGCGGCCTTCTCCTGCAGCGCCGTGCCCGTCCACTCGTAGCCGTAGCCGGTGGGCAGCGTGCTCGTGGCGAGCTTCTCCATGGCGGCGATGGCATCGCCTGATGAGTAGCCGGGGGCGGGGGCGCCGTTGACCACGACAGAGCGCAGATTGTTGTAGCGCACGACCGAGGACGGCGCGGTCACCAGGTCAATGTTGGCGACTGCCTGGAGCGGCACCAGCTCGCCGCTCGAAGAGCGGATGCGCACGCGGAAAACGTCGTTCGCCTTGCTGCGATCGGCGGCATCGGCCTGCACCTTCACCTGCCAGGTGCGGCCGAACAGGTTGAAGTCGTTGGTGTAGGTGCCGCCGAGTGACGTCTGCATGGCGGAGAAGATGTCGGAAATCGACACGCCCAGCGCCTGGGCGCGTTCTCGATCGAGCTTCAGGTTGATCTGCGGCGTGGAGGCGCCGTAGGTCGTGTAGACCCCGGCGAGCTGCGGCACTTCCTGCGCCGAGATCATCAGGCCGCGCGAGACGGCGGCGAGGTCGGTCGGCGAGGCGCCCGCCAGCGACTGCACCACGAACTCGAAGCCCGACGAGTTGCCGAGACCCATGATGGGCGGCAGGTTGAAGGCGAAGACGTTGGCCGAGGCGATCTGGCTGAAGGCGATGTTGAGGTCCTTCAGCGCCTGGAACACCGAGAGCCCGGGATCCTTGCGTTCGGCGAACGGCTTCAGCTCGACCACGACGAGGGCGCGGTTGGGCAGCGCCAGGCCGTCGATCAGGCTGTAGCCCGAGACGGTGAAGAAGCTCTGCATCCAGGGCCGGCCCGCGAGGGTCTTCTCGACCTCCTCGACGGTCGCCAGGGTGCGGTTGGTCGAGGCCGCATCGGGGAGCTGCACCTCGGCCATGAAGGCGCCCTGGTCCTCGTCGGGCAGGAAGCCCGTGGACACCATGGAGCCGATGCCGCCCGTCGCCGCGGCGAAGCCGAAGACGAGCAGGAGAGCCACGACGCCGCGACGGGCCAGCGGCGTCACGAGCTTGACGTAGCCGTCGCGGCCCTTGTCGATGCCGCCCTGCAGCTTCGCCATGATGCCCGTGGGCTTCTTCTTGTGGCGCAGGATCAGCGAGCAGAGGGCGGGCGAGAGCGACAGCGCGTTGACCGCCGAGATCACCATCGAGACCGAGACCGCCACTGCGAACTGCGAGTAGAGCTGGCCGGAAATGCCTGGGATGAACGCGGTCGGGATGAAGACCGACAGCAGCACCAGGGTGATGGCGATGATCGGGCCGGTGACCTGGCCCATTGCCTTCTCGGTCGCCTGCGCGACGGTGAGATCCGGCTCGTGCTCGAGGATGTGCTCGACCGCCTCGACCACGACGATGGCGTCGTCGACGACGATGCCGATCGCGAGCACGAGTGCCAGCAGCGAGATCGTGTTCGCCGAGTAGCCCATGGCCAGCATCACGGCGAAGGTGCCGATCAGCGCCACCGGAACCGCGATGATCGGGATGAGGGTGGCGCGCAGGTTGCCGAGGAAGATGAAGACCACGATCGCGACCAGCACGAACGCCTCGATCAGCGTATGGATCACGCTCTGGATCGTGGCCTGGACGAACACGGTCGTGTCGTACATGACGTTGTACGCGACGTCCTCGGGGAAGCGCGGCTCCAGCGCCTTGATGGCGGCGCGCACACCCTGGGCGGTGGCGAGCGCGTTGGCGCCCGGGAGCTGGTAGATCTGGATTCCGGACGCCGCCCGGCCGTTGTAGCGGCCTAGCTGGTCGCTGGTCTTGGAGCCGAGCTCGACGCGGGCGATGTCCTTGACCTTGACGAGCGCGCCGTCGGCCTTGGCGCGCACGACGATGTTCTCGAACTCCTCGACCGTGACCATGCGGCCCTGGGTCGTGATGTTGAGCTGGAAACTCACATCGTCGAGCAGTGGCGCCGCACCGACCAGGCCGACCGCGGCCTGGACGTTCTGGGACTGCACCGCCTGCACCACCTCGTTGGGGGTGATGTCGAGACTCGACATACGCTCGAGGTTGAGCCAGATGCGCATGGAGTAGTCGAGCGCACCGAACAGCGTGGCGTCGCCGACGCCCGGCACGCGCCTCAGCGTGTCGAGCAGGGTGATGGTCGTGAAGTTCGACAGGAACAGCTCGTCGCGCGTGCCCTTGGGCGAGTAGACCGCCACGACCTGCAGCAGCGCCGAGGACTGCTTCTTGGTGGTGACGCCGAGACGCTGCACCTCGGGCGGCAGCAGCGCGATCGACTGGTTGACGCGGTTGTTGACGTTGACGGTGTTGAGGTCGGGGTTGGAGCCGACCTCGAAGCTGACGGTGAGCGAATAGCTGCCGTCGCCGCCCGACGTCGACTTCATGTAGATCATGCGCTCGACGCCGTTGACCTGCGCCTCGATGACCTGCGCCACGCTCTCCTCGACCGCCTGGGCCGAGGCACCGGGATAGGTCGCGGTGACCTTGACCTGCGGCGGGACGATGTCGGGGAACTGCGCCACCGGCAGTGCCGTCATGGCGATCAGGCCGGCGATGGTGATGACGGTCGAGATGACGAACGCCAGCCGCGGCCGGCGGATGAACAGCGACGAGATCGTCATGTTACTGCTTCGTCGCCGTCGGCGGCGCGACCGTCGGATTCACCGTCATGCCGGCACGCACCCTCTGCTGGCCCTGGATGATCACCCGGTCGCCGGCCTTGAGGCCCTCCGTGATGCCGGTCAGGCCCTCGCGCGACACGCCGGTCTTGACCCGGCGCTGCTCGGCCACGTTCTTGTCGGTGACGATGAAGACGTAGGCGCCCGTCTGGTCCTGCGCGATGGCCGCCTGCGGCACAGCCACCACCTCGGGCACCTTGTCGCCTTCCAGGATGACACGCACCGTCTGGCCATCGGTCAGGATGCCGTCCTTGTTGGGGAAGGTCGCGCGCACGATCTGCGTGTCGGTGCGCGGATCGACGGTGACGTCGAGGAAGTCGACCTTGCCCTGTTCCTTGTAGACCGAGCCGTCGGCCAGCCTGAGGCGCGCGACGATGTTCTCGCCGCCGCCAGGTCCGGATCCGCGCTTGGCGTCGAGCAGCTCGCGCTGCGTGACGGGAAAGAGCACGCGGATCGGATGCTCGCTCACGACGGTCGCCAGCACGCCCGAATCGGGGCTGACGAGGTTGCCGGGCGAGAAGGCGGCGCGTCCGATGCGGCCGGCGATCGGCGACTTGATCTGGGTGTAGGAGAGCTGCAGCTGGGCGTCGCGCAGCTGGGCCTCGGCGTCCTCTAGCTGCGCCTTGGCCTGGAGCTGCTCGGAGAGACGCTGATCGTAGGTGACGGCGGTGCCGGTATTGGTGCGCAGCAGCTCGGCGGCGCGCTTCAGCTGGTTGTCGGCATTGGCGAGGCCGGCCTTGGCGGCGTCGCGCTGCGCCACCTTCTGGTCGACCGTGGCCTGGTAGGTCTCGGGCTCGATCAGGAAGACGACCTGTCCTTCCTTGACCATGTCGCCGTCGTTGAACTGGCGCGGACCCAGGAAGCCCTTGACGCGCGCGCGCAACTCGACCTTGTCGACGGCGGCGGCGCGACCGATGAATTCCGCCTGGTCGGCGAGCGGCTTGAGCTCCGCGGGCTGCACGAGCACGGCGGGTGGCGGAGCGCCCTGCTGCGAGAGGGCCGGCGCACTCCACAGGGCGGCCGACAGAACCGCAGCGACGGCCAAGGATGACGTCCGACACCGGTCTCTCATTGTCATCTTCCCCGCTCGCTCTTAACGTCAGAACACTGCCTTAATTCGCCTTGATGGTCACGGTCTTTCAGCCCGTGTTCACGGTTCGGAGAGGATGTGCAAATGGCAGCGTTGCGTGTGTTGGCTTTCCTGCTCGTGGCGGTGTGCGTCGTGTCGCCTCACGCGATCGCGCAGACATCGTCGCCTCCGCCGTCGCAGGGCCAGACCCGCAACAGCTTCGCCAACCCTGCCGAGTACGACAACTACATGGCGGCGCTGAACACCAAGGACGCCGCCAAGCGCGCGCAGGCGATGGAGGTGTTCATCGCCTGGTATCCCAATTCGGTGCTGCGCGTGGAGGCGCACGAGCAGGGGATCGCGGCCTACCAGGCCTCGAACCAGCCGGCCAAGGCCGACGGGCTCGGGCAGAAGCTGCTGCAGCTCGATCCCGACAATCTGCGCGCGCTCGCCAACCGCGCCTATCTCGGCCGGCTGAAGGCGCAGACCGGCGATGCCACCGCTTTGCCACAGGCCGTGGCGGCGGCGGAGCGCGGCCTCGCGGTGATGCCGAAATGGCAGAAGCCGGTGTTGCTCGACGATGCAGGCTTCGCGAAGGTGAAGGAACAGCTCTCGGCGGTGTTCAACGGCGTGCTGGGCTTCGCCGCGTTGCAGGCCAAGGACTACGACAAGGCGCGCGTCTTCTATCGCGAGGCCGTGGCCGGCGATCCGGCTGACCTGCAGAACGTCTACCAGCTCGCGGTCTCGCAGCTCGAAGGCCAGCCGGTCGATGCGCTGGGCTTCTGGTACGGCGCCCGCGCCATCGCCATCGCGAAGGCCGCGAACAACACCGCCGCCGCGCAGGACATCGACCGCTACGTGCGCTCGCGCTATCGCGTCTATCGCGGCAGCGAGGAGGGCTGGGACGACATCGTGAAGCGTCTCGTCGCGGGCGAAGCGCAGCCGCCGGAGACCTTCAAGAAGTCGATCCCGCGCCAGCTCACGCCGCCCGAGCAGGCGCTGCAGCTCCTCGAGGACAACGATCCCGCGAAGCTCCCCTACGCCGACTGGATCCTGGTGCTGCGTCATCGCGATGCGAACGCGGCCAACAGGGCCGCGGCCGACAAGGTGTGGAAGGCGATCGGCGACCGCCAGCAGGGCAGCACGCGCATGAAGGTGCCGATGAAGGTGATCAGCGCCACGCCCGACCGCATCGAAGGCGCGATCACCGACGCCGCGCGCAACGGCAACATCGTGGAGATCGAGGTCGCGATGGCGCGGCCGCTCAGCCCACTGCCCGCCGTCGGCTCGACCATCGCCTTCCTCGGCACGCTGAGCGACTACCGCCCGCAGCCGTTCCTGTTCAAGCTGACGCGCGGCGAGCTCGCGCCGGAGTTCCTGCCGGTGGCGGGCGGCGCGTGCGCCGATCCCCGGCCGCAGATGTGCACGCGCGACTATCGGCCGGCCTGCGGCACGAAGCGCGACGGCAGCCGCCGCACCTACGGCAACGCCTGCACCGCCTGCAGCGACGCCGAGGTCGTCAGCCAGGCTGCCGGCGCCTGCCCGTAAGCGATTGAACTAGAGACCCGGGAAGACCCGCGGCCAGATCGGCGGCGGCGAGGGCGGCACGAAAGGCGGCAACCCGTCGTCGTGCTGCGTCTCGTCGTGCCGGCACTCCGGCGCGGGCGACGGTTCCTCCTGTGGCGGCCGCTGCGGCCGCTCACGCCAGGCATCACTTCGATTCATAGCCACGTCCTCCTCGAGCAACATGGGATGTGGCGATCGAGATAGGGGCTGCGACGACGCCTTCAAGGGGCTTGCGCCGTAACCGCAATCTTGATACTTAAGTGAATGCTTAACTATCAGCCGACGCCGCAAATGCCGCTGGATATGGCCTTCCAGGCCCTGTCCGACCCGACCCGGCGGGTCATGGTCGAGCGGCTGAGCCAGGGGCCCGCCTCGGTCAGCGAGCTGGCCCGCCCGCTCGACATGACGCTCTCGGCGGTGGTCCAGCACCTCGCCGTGCTCGAGGCGAGCGGGCTGGTGCGCTCGGAGAAAGTGGGCCGCGTGCGGACCTGCCGCATCGAACCCGAGACGCTCACCGCGGTGGAGCGCTGGGTCGCCGAGCGCCGCGCCACCTGGGAGCGGCGCTTCGATCGCCTGGGCGCGCTGCTTGCCGAAACCGAATCCAAGCCACGAAAGAGGAAGTCATGACCAAGCGTTCCGCCACGCCCGCCACCTTCACCGTCGAGCGCACGTTTCCGATATCGCGCGACAAGGTGTTCCGCGCCTACTCGGATGTGAAGATGAAGGCGAAATGGTTCGGCGGTCCCGAGGAGTGGGAGCGCTCCGAGCACAAGCTCGACTTCAGGGTCGGCGGTCGCGAGAGCTCGAGTGGTGGCCCGCCGGGTGGGCCGCAACACCACTACAGCGGCATCCACATGGATATCGTGCCCGACGAACGCATCGTGCTGGCCTACGAGATCAAGGTCGGCGAGACGCGCCTCACCGTCTCGCTCGGCACCACGGAGTTCAAGGCGGATGGTAAAGGAACGAAGCTCGTCTACACCGAGCAGATCATGTTCCTCGACGCCCCCGAGCATCTCGAGGATCGCAAGAAGGGCACCGAGGCGCTGTTCGACAATCTCGTCGCGGCGCTCGCGAAGGCGCATTGATGGCGGAACGCTCGACCCGGCACGGCACGATCGAGCTCGCGCGTCTCTACAGGGCGCCGCCGGCGCGGGTCTACGCGGCCTGGGCCGAGCCGGCGCAACGCGCGAAGTGGGACGTGCCGGGGCGTTGGGTCATCGTCGAGCAGACCTTCGACTTCCGCGAGGGCGGCTGCGAGATCAAGCGCTTCGGCCCGGCCGGCGATCCGCGGCTGCTCGCCACGACGCACTATCTCGAGGTCATCCCGGCCGAGCGCTTCGTCTACGGCTACCGCATGACCAGCCGTGACGTGCCCATCTCCGTGTCGCTCACCACCGTGCAGCTCGCACGCGCGCCGGAGGGCACGCGGCTGAAGCTCACCGAGCAGATCGTGATGCTGGACGGCGGCGACACGCTCGAGCTCCGCGAGGAAGGCCTCGCATCGGAGCTCGACAAGATCGCCGGGATTCTTTGACCGTTTAGTGCGCCAGCAGGAGCGGCACGCGGCAGGAGGAGATCACCTTGCCGGTGGCGCCGCCCATGCCGAGGAAGCTCATGACCTGGCCGCGGCCGTAGGCGCCCATCACCAGGAGGTCGGCGCCCTTGCCGTGCGTGTAGTCGAGCAGCGCGCGGCCGCGGGCGCGGCCCGACACGGCGCCGGGATCGATCGCGTCGATCGTGGTCTTGAGACCGTGGCGGCCGAGGTTGCGCGCGAGGTAGCCCGCACCCACCTCGTCCGGCGTCGAGCCGACCACCAGGATCGTGATGCTGCTCGCCTTGGCGAGGAAGGGGAGGGAATACTCGACCGATCGCGCGGCCTGGAAGCTGCCGTTCCACGCCACGATCACCGTGCCGAAGCCGCCGCTGCCGGCGTTGGGCGGCGCGATCATGACGGCGCGGGCGCATTCGTGGATGGCGGCCTCGACGGTGGCGGGCGCCACGTTCTCCGGGTCCGAGCCCGGGCGGCCGAGCACCAGCAGGTCCGAGCAGCGGCCCATCGCGACCAGCGTGTCGAGCGTCGCGGTCTGCGCCGCGGTGTAGGTCGAGCCCTTGTTGGCGCCGAGCAGCTCCTTGTAGGCGCGCTCGGATTCCTTCGCGCGCGCTTCGAGGCGCTCGTCGTCGAGGTTCATGATCAAGGGCATCGCCTCGCCGCTCATGGCGAGGCCGCCGACCGCGCCGCCGGCCGGACCGACCGGCAGGTGCAGCGCGTCCACGGTGCCGTCGAAGGCGGAGGCGACGCGGCTGGCCAGCTTGAACGACATGGCGGCGTCGGGACCGCCCTCGGAAACGGCCAGGATCGACTTGAACATCGCAGACTCTCCCCAACGGAATTCTTCAAAGGACGCGCGATTAAGAATGGCGGACGCGTCCGGTGCAAGCCGAGACTTTCGGCCGGCGAACCTCTCTAGACCACGCCCTAACTTCGCGCGGCCTGGGCGAGGCCGGTCATGAGATCGGCGACCGGCTCCAGCTCCTGGCCGGCGCGACGGGCACCCTGCAAGACCTCGTCGAGCGAACGGCCATTGGCCATCGAGGCCGCGCCCCACAGCAGCGCCGAGCGCATGCCGCTCTTGCAGTAGGCGACGACCCGGTCGTTGCCTTCGGCCAGCAGGTCGGCGAGCGCACGCACCTGCTCGGGCGCCGCGCGCGGACCGGAGAAGGGCAGGTCGAGGAATTTCAGTCCGGCTGCTTCGGCGGCGGCCTTGATGTCGGCCGTCTTGGGCTGGCCGAACATCGCCTCGCCGTCCGGCCGGTTGTTGACCACCGCGGTGAAGCCCGCATTGGCGACCGCCTTCATGTCGGCCGGCGTCAATTGTCCGGTGACGGCCACGCGCTCGTCGACGGCCGGCAGGTCGAGACTCATGCGGACAGCTCTCTCTTGCGGATCCAGTGGATGAAAGGCAGCGCCAGCACGACCATCCAGAGCTTGCCCAGGATCTGGCCGGCGAGATAGTCGAGGCTGCCGAAGGCCAGCCACAGGAAGAGGACGCTGTCGGCCACGAGGCCGACCACGCCGCTCGCGAGCACGGCGAGCACAAGGTTCCGCTCCTGCAGCGGGGTGTAGACCGCGAAGTCGGCGAGCTCCGATGCCAGGAAGGCGGTGGCCGAGGCCACGATGAGCTGCGGCGGCGCCACCGCGCCGGAGAGTGCCGCGCCGGCTACGATGGCGCCGAGCGCCACGCCGCGGCCGAGCCGCCGCTGCACCAGGTCGCGCAGCACCAGGGCGAGGCCGATCATCAGCACGCCCGACGGCGCCATCAGGGCTTTGTCGCCGGGGCCCCACGGCCAGACCGGCACGAGGCACGGACCCTGCGGCACGCACACCGTGCCGACATTGCCGATCATCCAGTTGGCGAGGGGGATGCAGGCCATGAAACCCAGGAAATAGGCCAGGGCTTCGAGCTTGCGGCGCGCGGTCGAACTCATGGGTGCGTCCCTAGCAGGTCTGCGCTGCGTCGGGAACCCGACGCCCCGCCGCAGCGTTCCAGACCTTACAATCCAAGGAGATTTTCATGCTCGCTCGCCGCTCGATCCTGTTCGGCATGGCCGCCCTGCCGGCCCTCGGCGCCGGTGCCGCCTTCGCCGTCGACGCCCTGCCGGACTCCCGCTTCGTGGGCTTCGCCCAGACCGTCAACGACTTCGAGATCGCCGCTGCCCGCCTCGCGCTGGTGAAGTCGATGAACGAGAACGTGCGCGGCTTTGCCACCGCCACGCTCGCCGACCACACCGAGGCGGCGCAGTTCCTGGTCAAGGCGCGCGCCGAGGCCGGCGTCTCCTATGCGCCCGATCCCGTGCAGACGCCGGGCACGATCGCCACCTTGCAGCGCCTCAATGCGCTGGAGGGCGTGGAGTTCGACACGGCCTATTCCAACGCGCAGCTCGCGATCCACACCGAGGCGGTGGCGCAGTACGGCGCCTACTCGCAGACCGGCGGCAACGGCGCGCTGCGCCGCTATGCCCAGCGAGAGCTGCCGACGCTCGAGCGGCACCTCCGCGGCGCCCGCCTGCTGGCCGGTGGCCGCTAGAGCGAACTCTTTCCTTCTCGATAGGCCACGAAGCCCCGCTTGCGCAGTGCGCAGGCGGGGCATTCGCCGCATCCGTAGCCCCAGTCGTTACGCGGCCCACGCACGCTGTCGTAGCAGGTGTGCGTGTGCTCCAGGATCAGGTCGACGAGACTTGCGCCACCCAGCTCGCGCGCGAGCTGCCAGGTCTCGGCCTTGTCGAGCCACATCAGCGGCGTGTGCAGCACGAAGCTGCGGTCCATGCCGAGGTTGAGCGCGACCTGCAGCGCCTTGATCGTGTTGTCGCGGCAGTCGGGATAGCCCGAGAAGTCGGTCTCGCACATGCCGCCGATCAGGTTGCGGATGCCGCGCCGCCACGCCACCGCGGCGGCGAAGGTGAAGAAGAGCAGGTTGCGGCCGGGCACGAAGCTGTTGGGCAGCCCGTCCTTCTCCATGGCGAACGCGACGTTGCGGGTGAGCGAGGTCTCGCTGATCTGGCCCAGCACGCCCATGTCGACGAAATGGTCCTCGCCCAGCCGATCTGCCCACTGGGGCGAGGCGCGCCGGATCTCGTCGAGGACCACAAGTCGTTGATCCAACTCGATTCTGTGCCGTTGGCGGTAGTCGAACGCGACGGTCTCGACATGCGCAAATCGCTCTAGCGCCCAGGCCAGGCAAGTGGTGGAATCCTGTCCACCGGAGAAGAGGACGAGGGCGGCCCCGGAGTTGTTGAGGGCATCGTTCATGAGGCGCTTTATCGCCCGCAACCTCGCTCCGCGCTACCGCGTTACCCGTTCACCAGACCTGTCGGTCAGAGAGGGGGAACCATGTTCGTCTCCGACATCCTGTCCCGGAAGGGCGCGCTCGTGCACACCGTGACGCCCGGTACCTCGGTCGGCCAGATCGCCCAGCAGCTCAGCGTCCGTCGCATCGGTTCGGTCCTCGTGCTCGACGACGAGCAGGTCGTGGGCATCGTCTCCGAGCGGGATCTGGTCCGCGCGCTGGCGAGCCACGGTGCGGCGGCGCTGGAGCTGGAGGCGCGGAACGTCATGACGCGCGACGTGGTGACCTGCGATCCCGACGAGTCGATCGATCGCGTCACCGAGCTCATGACCCGCGGCCGCTTCCGTCACCTGCCGGTGGTACGACGCGGCGAGCTGCTGGGTCTCGTCTCGATCGGCGACGTCGTGAAGGCGCGCATCGAGGAAGCCACGCACGAGACCGAGGCGCTCAAGGCCTATATCGTCGCCGGCTGACCGACCAGAGCGCGCGCGCCGCGAACTCGGCGAGCGTGCCGGCGAGGATCAGCACGAAGGCGTTGGCCGGCACCGCATAGAGCGGGCTCGGCAACGCCGTCATGGCCTGCGCGAGATAGAGCCCCAGGAACGCGACCGACACCGCGACCACCAGCTCGCCCTGCGGGAAGCTCGCATATCGCCAAGCCTTCGTCCGGCCGGCGACGGCGAGGATGAGCAGGCCCACCGCCAGCACCAGTCCGAAGGTCGGTCCCGGCTGCACCGTCGGCGCGCCGAGCAGCATGCGCGCCTTCTCGTAGTAGAGACGGGCGATCTCCCCCGGATCCTCGACCAGGCGCTCGAAGTAGAGCCGCCACATCAGCCGGAAATATTCGGGCGAGCAGAATTCGATGTCCGGCCTGAGCTGCTTGGCCAGTTCCTCGCCGTAGGCATCGTCGTAGCGGATGCCCCACTTGTTCTCGATGAAGCCCAGGCCGAGATAGAGCGTGTGCGACAGGCCGTGCCGCTCCAGCCGCTGCGCCGGCTCCATGTCGAACAGCCCGTCGCGCGCCATCACCGTCCAGCGCGGCGTCAGGAACGCCACCACCGTCAGCACGAGCAGGAGCACGAGCCGCGACGGGCGGGCGGTGCGGTGCCACGCCATCCAGGCCAGCACCAGCACCGTCACGACGAGACCCATCAGGCCGATCGATTCGCGCAACAGGGTGACGAAGGCCAGCATCGCGATGCCGAAGGCGATCCACGCCGCGCCGGCACGCCGCGACAACAGACCGTGCGCGGTCGCGGCGAGCGCCAGCGGCAGGACCGCCGCCAGGCTCGCGGCGCCGATGAAGGCCCAGTGCGGCGAGAGGCCCATCCAGCCGAGATACTCGACCGGCCCCAGCAGCATCAGCACCAGCGCCGCGATCGGCGCGCCGATCCAGATCAGCAGCAGGGCGAACGCCAGCAGCCCGAGCGCATCGACCAGCACGTTGATGCGCGCGGCGTCGGGCAGGGTCGCGCGCTTGCCGGTGATCGCCGACCAGATGTTGAGCAGCAGGGCGTGGCCCGGATCGTCGGCCAGCGCGCGGTCGGCGATCGGGATCAGGCGCCCGTCCTCGCAGACCGCGAGCCAGGCGCCGCTCTTCAAGGTGCAGTCGCTGCTGTCGAGCCAGATGTTGGTGGCGCGCCAGTCCGACGGCATGATGTCGGCCAGGTACCCGTAGCGTTCGACCGCCGTGAAGGTCTTCGCGAACTGCCCGCCGAGCAGCGCGATGCAGACCAGTACGGCCAGCCACCTGAGCCAGCCGCCACCCCAAACCATCCCCGGTACCGTCAGTTTTGTTTTCGTGCGCCCAGTATAGCGGCTTGATGCCATTGCAAACCATCTCCGCTAGGGTCCGCAAAACCCCGGGTGGAGATCGCATGTCGTTACCCCTTCAAGGCAAGGTCGCGCTGGTGAGTGGCGCGGGAAAGAACATCGGGCGCACCATCGCGCTCGCCCTGGCGCAGGATGGCGCATCGATCGTGGTCAACGGTCGTTCGGACAAGGCGGCGGTCGACGGCGTTGTGGCCGAGATCGTGAAGGCGGGCGGCAAGGCCGTCGCCGCGATGGGTGACGTCTCCGATCCCGCCGTGCCGCCGCGTCTCGCCGAGGAAGCGGCCAAGGCGTTCGGCGGTGTCGACATCCTCGTCAGCAACGCAGGCCTTCGGAAGCAGACCCCGTTCCTCGACATGTCGTTCGACGAATGGCGCGGCATCATGTCGGTCGCCCTCGACGGCGCCTTCCTGCTGGGCAAGGCGGTGGTGCCGCAGATGGTGAAGAGGGGCGGCGGTGCGTTTGTGGCGATCTCCGGCATCTCGACGCATGTCGGCACGCCCAACCGCTGCCACGTCTCGGCGTCGAAGTCGGGCCTCGAGGGCCTGATGCGCGCGCTGGCGGTCGAGCTCGCGCCCCACAGGATTACCTGCAACGCACTGGCGCCCGGCGCCATCGACACGACGCGTGGCGCGTCGGCGGGGCCGCGTCCGGTCGAGAACCGGCCGATTCCGCTCAAGCGCTTCGGCACGGTCGACGAGATCGCCGCCATGGTCCGGCTGCTGGTCGGCCCGCAGGGCACCTTCATCACCGGCCAGACGATCCACGTGAACGGCGGTGAGTTCCTGACATGAGGAACCTGATCACCGACGTGCCGGGCGTACTGGTCGGCAACGCCGAGGACAGGCGCGCCGCCACCGGCGCCACCGTGGCGATCTTCGACGGCGGCGCGGCGGCGAGTGTCGCGACGCTCGGCGGGGCGCCCGGCGCGCGCATGGTCTCCTCGCTCGAGCCCGAGATGGTCGGCCAGCGCATCGACGCCGTCGTGCTGTCGGGCGGCTCGGTCTACGGGCTCGACGCCGCGGGCGGCGCCTCCGCCGTGCTCTGCGCGCAGGGCCGCGGCATCACCTTCGGCGGCATCACCGTGCCGGTCGCCGTGCAGGCGATCCTGTTCGATCTGGTGAACGGCGGCACCAAGGACTGGCTCACCGAGCCCGTGAAGAAGCGGCCGCCCTACTGGGATCTCGGCCGCGACGCGGCGCTGGCCGCCGGGCAGGAATTCGCGCTCGGCACGGCGGGCGCGGGCGTCGGCGCCACGACCGCCGGGCTCAAGGGCGGGCTGGGCTCGACCAGTGCGAAGACCAGCCAGGGCTTCACCGTCGGCGCGCTGGTCGCGGTGAACGCCGTGGGCTCCTCGACGATCGGCGGGCTCCCGCATTTCTGGGCGGGCGCCTTCGAACGCGACGGCGAGTTCGGTGGCCTCGGCTGGCCCGCAAAGCTGCCCGACGACGCGACGGCGATCCGCTTCAAGGGCCAGCCGTTGCCGGTGACCGCGACGACCATCGCGCTGGTCGCGACCGATGCGACGCTCAGCAAGGCCGAGTGCAAGCGCCTCGCCATCATGGCCAACGATGGCCTCTCCCGGGCGCTGCGTCCGGTACATGCGCCGAACGACGGTGACACGGTGTTCGCGGCGGCGACCGGCAAGAACGGGCCCGGCGGCGCGCCGCCGATCCTGACCGAGCTCGGCACCGTGGCGGCAGACTGCCTGGCCCGCGCGGTGGCGCGCGGCGTCTACGAGGCGACGGCGTTGTCGTATGCGGGCGCGATGCCCGACTGGAAGACCAAGTTCGGCGGAGCGAAGAGATGAGCTACCTGATCGTGTTCGTGGGCGCGGGCATCGGCGGCGCGGCGCGCCACGGCATGAACATCTGGGTGGCGAAGCTGATGGGCACGGCGTTCCCGTGGCACACCTTCGTCATCAACATCCTGGGCTCGCTGGTGATGGGCCTGGTCGCCGGCTTCTTCGCCGAGCGCGTGGGCGCAGCGGGCCACCTGCGGCTGTTCCTCGCCACGGGCATCCTGGGCGGCTTCACGACCTTCTCGGCCTTCTCGCTCGATGCGATCCTGCTGTGGGAGCGGCACCAGTACCTGCATGCCGGTCTCTACGTCGGCGGTTCGGCGGTCGGTGCGTTGGCCGGTCTTGCGTTCGGCCTGTGGGCGATGCGGATGGCGTTGGGTTGAACGCGCAAGACTTCGATGTTGTCGTCCTGGGAGCCGGCGCCGCGGGGCTGATGTGCGCCATCCGCGCCGGCCAGCGCGGCCGCAGGGTGCTGCTGCTCGAGCATGCCGAGAAGGTCGGCAAGAAGATCCTGATCTCGGGCGGCGGGCGCTGCAACTTCACCAACCTCGACGCGCGGCCCGAGGCGTTCCTGTCGGAGAACCCGCATTTCGCCAAGTCGGCGCTGGCCCGCTACACGCAGCACGATTTCATCGAGCTGGTGAACAAGCACCGCATCGCCTGGCACGAGAAGACGCTGGGCCAGCTCTTCTGCGACGGCTCGGCGCGCCAGATCGTGGCGATGCTGCTGGCCGAATGCGACGCGGCCGGCGTCGACGTGCGCGTGGCGCACAAGGTGACGCGGGTCGAGAAGGCCGACCGCTTCACGGTCGCGACCGACCACGGCGACTTCTCCGCGGAGGCCGTCGTGCTGGCGACCGGCGGTCTTTCTATTCCCAAGATGGGCGCCACCGGCTTCGCGCACGAGACCGCGCGCCGTTTCGGCCTGAAGATGACGCAGACGCGGCCGGCGCTGGTGCCGCTCACGCTCTCGACACCCGGCATCAGCGGCGTCTCGTTCGACGTCGAGGCGCGCTGCGGCAAGGCGGCGTTCCGCGAGGCGCTGCTCTTCACCCATCGCGGCCTGTCGGGGCCTGCGATCCTGCAGGTCTCGTCATATTGGAAGCCCGGGCAGGAGATCGTGATCGACATGCTGCCCGGCCTCGATGCCGCGGAGTTCCTGAAGGAGCGCAAGCGCTCGCGGCCCAAGGCGCAGCTGCACACGGTGCTGGCCGAGAAGCTGCCGCAGCGTCTGGCGCAGGCGCTGGCGCCCGACATCGGCGTCGAGGGCACGATGGCCAATCTGCGCGACCGCGATCTCGGCGCGCTGGCCGAGCGCCTGCAACGCTGGAAGATCGTGCCGACCGGCACCGAGGGCTATGCCAAGGCCGAGGTCACGGTGGGCGGCATCGACACCGACGGCCTCTCCTCGCGCACGATGGAAGCCAAGAAGGTGCCGGGCCTCTACGCGATCGGCGAAGCGGTCGACGTCACCGGCTGGCTCGGCGGCTACAATTTCCAGTGGGCGTGGTCGAGCGGCTGGGCGGCGGGCGAGGCGGCGTAGAGTTGCAGGTTCAGCAGATTTGTGGTAGGAAATTAACTATCGTGGGCGCGGTCCTGACCGGCGCCTAACCACCACGACGGCGGACCCAACCGACCGCATGAGTCTCCTAACCCTTTGGGGCTGGAGATGTCCCCGGAGCGGACTCCGCTCCCTGATCGAATGAAAGCAAAACGACCGGCGATTCTCACGTCGGCTCGACGTGTGAGCTGCGACAACTGCTACAAAACGGTACGTCGCAGTGTAGCACCCGAAAATCACGAAGACCGCGCAAATGCTGCATCGAAGGCCTGTCGCACCCGCGTCGGGACGGCGGTGCCGCTGTAGCGCGGCGCACTCAGTGGCCGAGATAGCTCTTCCGGAGGTCGGGATGTTCGGCCAGCTCGCTTGCTTTGCCGGAAAGGGCGATGCGGCCGTTCTCCAGGACGTAGGCGCGGTGGGCGATGGCGAGCGACTGCACGACGTTCTGCTCGACCAGCAGGATGGCGAGGCCCTGCCGGTTGAGCTGGCCGATCAGGCCGAACATCTCCTCGACCAGCAGCGGCGAGAGGCCGAGCGAGGGCTCGTCGAGGATCAGCAGGCGCGGCTCGGCCATCAGACCGCGGCCGATAGCCAGCATCTGCTGCTCGCCGCCCGAGAGCGTGCCGGCGGACTGCGTGAGGCGCTCCTTCAGGCGCGGGAACATCGCCAGCACGCGCTCGAGATTCTGCGCGCGGGCGGCCTTGCCGCGGCGGTAGCTGCCGAGCTCGAGGTTGTCGCGCACGGCAAGCGTCGGGAAGACGCGGCGTCCCTCGGGGACCTGCACCAGCCCGGCCTCGACGATCCGCGTCGAGGGCGCGCCCGCGATGTCGTGGCCGTCGAAGCGGATCGTGCCGCCGAACGGCCGATAGAGGCCGGAGACGTTGTTGTTGAGCGTCGACTTGCCGGCGCCGTTGCTGCCCAGCAGCGCCACGATCTCGCCGGCGCCGACGGCGAGGTCGACGCCGCGCAGCACCTCGATGGCGCCGTAGCCCGCGCGCAGGGAGGCGATCTCAAGCACGCAGCACCTTGGCCGCGCCGTGGCCGAGATAGGCTTCGACCACCTGCGGGTCGTCGGCGATGGCGGCGGGCGTGCCCTCGGCGATCATGCGGCCCTGATTTAGAACGTAGACGCGCTCGGCGAGCGAGGTCACGGCCTGCATGACGTGCTCGATCAGCAGGATGGTGACGCCGGCCTGCCGGATGTCCTTGATGACGCCCACGATCTCGACGATCTCGGTCGGGTTGAGGCCGGCCATCACCTCGTCGAGCAGCAGCAGCCGCGGGCCGGTCGCCAGAGCGCGCGCGAGCTCGAGCCGCTTGCGGCCGGCCACGGTGAGGTCGGCGCCGCGCTGGTCGAGCTGGTCCGTCATGCCGACCATCTCGGCCACGGACTCCGCCTCTTGCATCGCCCGCTTGCGGTCGGCCGTCTGGTGGTAGGCGCCGACCATGATGTTCTCGCGCACGCTGATGCTCGCGAAGGGCTGCGTGATCTGGAACGTGCGGACCATGCCGGCGGCGCAGATGCGGTGCGGCGGCAGGCCGGTGATCGGCTTGCCCTCGAAGACGACCGTGCCGGCGTCCGGCCGGTGGAAGCCCGCGATGGCGGCGAACAGCGTCGTCTTGCCCGCGCCGTTGGGCCCGATCAGGCCCACGATCTCGCCCGGCTTCACGTCGAGCGAGGCACGGTCGACGGCCTTCAGGCCGCCGAAGCTCTTGGAAAGCTCGCGGACCTCAAGCATTTCGAGGCTTCCGGGCGAACAGGCCCATCAGCCCGTTGGGCAGGCGGGCCACGATCAGGATCAGCATGATGCCGTAGACCACGAGGCTGAGCGGCTGGACGTTCTTGAAGGCCGGCACGACGCTCGCCAGTGCCCGGGTCACCTCGTTGATGCCCATCAGGGTGAAGGAGCCGATCAGCGGCCCGAAGATCGTGCCGGCGCCGCCCACCATGCTGACCAGCAGCATCTCGACCGACTTGTCGACGCCGAAGGCGATCCACGGGTCGATGTAGAGGTACTTCTGGGCATAGAAGGTGCCGCCCGCCGCGCACATCGCGCCCGAGAGCGTCAGCACCTTCACCTTCTCGGCGAAGACGTCGATGCCCAGCGCCCGCGCCGCATCCTCGTTCTCGCGGATGGCGATCAGGCGGGCGCCGAAGCGGCTGCGGGTCAGATGCCAGGCGACCAGCAGCGAGACGATGCAGAGCAGCAGCGCGAGATAGTAGATCCAGATCGGGTCCTTGAACTGGAAGTTGATCGGCCGCTGGTCGGCCTTGATCAGCATGCCGAGCCCGCCCTTGGTGAATGACACGGAGTTGGCAAGGATGCGGAAGACCTCGGCGAAGGCGAGCGTGATCAGCGCGAAGTAGGAGCCGCGCAGGCCGGCGCGGAACGACAGCACGGCGATCATCCAGCCGACCACGCCGCCCATGGCGGTGGCGACCGGCCAGGCGAGCCACGGATTCCAGCCGTAGGTCACCTGCAGGATCGTCGAGGTGTAGGCGCCGGTGCCGAAGAACACGACATGGCCGAACGAGGTCTGGCCCGCGAAGCCGCCCGCGATGTTCCACGACTGGCCGATGAAGGCCGTGAAGAAGATCAGCATGCCGACGTTCACGAGGTAGTTCGGCACCAGCAGCGGATAGACGATCGCGGCGGCGAGCCCCAGCGCGCAGAGGAGGAGTGGCCGGCTCACGCCTTGCTCCCGAACAGGCCGGTCGGCTTGAACAGAAGGATCAGGATGAAGATCAGCGAGATGCCGATCTGGCCCAACTGCTCGCCGAGGAAGAGGCCGCCCAGCGACTCGGTGATGCCGATCAGGAAGCCGCCGACCGCCGCGCCCACGAAGCTGCCCATGCCGCCCAGCACGACGATGGTGAAGGCGACCAGCACGAAGGCGTGGCCGGAGGTCGGCGTCACGTAGTAGGTCGGCATCAAGAGGCAGGCCGCGGCGCCCAGGCAGGCGATGCCGATCCCGTAGGAGATGGCGAAGATGTTCTCGACGTCGATGCCGACCAGCCGCGCGCCCTGGCGTTCCTTGGCCACCGCGCGGATCGCCTTGCCGGTGTCGCTCCAGGCCATGTAGAGGCCGAGCGCCGCGCAGATCAGCAGCGAGGCCACGAAGGAGATGATCTTGGGCAACGGCAGGAAGGCCGCGCCGATCTCGACGAAGGTGCCGGCATAGGGCACGTCGATCGTCTGGGTGTCGCCGCCGAAGAACAGCAGCGCTGCATTGTCGAACACGATCGAGAGGCCGAGCGTGATCAAGAGGATGTTCTCGTCGCGGCCGTGGTTGTAGCGGCCGATCAGCAGCCGGTAGAGCACGAAGCCGAAGGCGAAGGCGCCGGCGATCACCACCGGCAGGGCGGCATAGGGATCGACGCCGAGCAGCCGCCACAGCCAGAACACCGCATACATGGCCAGCATCAAGAGGCTGCCATGCGCGAAATTGATGATGTGCAGCACGCCGTAGATCAGCGTGAGGCCCACCGCCACCAGGACGTAGATGCCGCCGGCCAGCAGCCCGTTCAGGATGCCGGCGAACAGAAAGGCGGGATCGAGCACGCCCCTAGAGCTTCGGCTTGGGGAACACCGCCTTGGCCGAGGCGAACTCCTGCGGCGCGATCACCTCGATCTCGCCCTTGAGCGACTGCATGACGCCGGGCTTGCCGCCCTGGTTCTGGCCGTTCACGAACTTGGTCGGGCCGTAGGGCAGCAGGTCGGCCTTGTAGTCGGAGGCCGCGAGCGCCGCGGTGAGCTTCTCCTTGTCGGCCGAGCCCGCCTTCTCCAGCGCGTCCGCGAGCAGCATGACGTTGGAGTAGGTGAGGTAGACCTCGAAGGTGAAGAGCGCGCCGCCCGCCTCGACCCGCTTCTTGAGATCCTGCGCCTTCGCGCTCTTCGGATTGAACCAGTGGTTCACGTCCATCATGTACTGCGAGACGTCGGGCATCTCCTTGACGAACTTGTAGTTGAAGCCGCCGCCCAGGATCGAATAGAAGCCCGCGACGTTGATCTTCTGCTGATAGAGCGTGCGCGCCAGCAGCATGTACTCGTTGCCGTAGTTCGACATCATGACGATATCCGGCGCCAGCGAACGGATGCGCAGCGCAATGTTGTCGAAGTTGCGCGTCGGGTTGTCGTGCGCGATCAGCTCCTTGGGCTGGATGCCGATCGAGGGCAGCTTGCCGGCCAGCAGCTTGGCCGTGCCGGTGCCGAACTCGCCCGATTCGTGGACCAGGACCGCGCTCTTGGCGACGTCGCCTGCCGCCTTGTTGATCGCGCCCAGCGCCGTGATGCCGTCGTCGACGCAGACACCGAAGCCCGGCTTCAGGCGAAACACGTTCTTGAGGCCGCGGTTCACGATCAGGTCGGAGGCGCCGACATCGATCAGGAACGGCGTGTTGTACTTGGCGGCGGCCTGGCTGGCCGCGATGCCGACGGGGCTCTGGAAGCAGCCGATATAGGCCGCGACGCCCTGCTCGTTCATCT
>SCVT01000251.1 GCA_004296815.1 Reyranella sp.
GATCGGCCGCGGCGGCGGGGCCGGTCGCGCCCTTGAACAGTTCCTTCGCGGCGTCTTCCGGCGCCAGCGTGAAGATCGTTTCGGTGAGGCCCATGCGCTTGGCCAGCGCCTGCGCCACGTCGAAGTTGGAACGCGCCTCGCCCGCAGGCTTCACCGCCGCCGGGCCCCACTGCATCCAGTAGGCGCCGTAGGCGCGGTAGAGGTCGTCGGTCTCGAGGTAGAGCGCGGCCGGCAGCACGATGTCGGCGTACTTCGCCGTGTCGGTCATGAACGGGTCGTGCACGACGGTGAACAGATCCTCGCGGCTGAGACCCTTCTGCACCTTGTGGACCTCGGGGCAGGTGACGGCCGGGTTATTGGCCGAGATGAAGAGCGCGCGGATCGGCGGGTCCTTCATGTTGAGGAGCTCTTCGCCCAACCGCAGGTGATTGACGGTGCGGGCCACCGGCTCGCCGCCGCCCGGCCGGCGCACGGCCGCGTAGTTGAGGTCGCACGACGCCGCGGTGAGGAGGATGGAGCCGCCGCCCTTCACGCCGTAGTGGCCGGTGACGCCCGGCAGCAGCGCCACCGCGCGCAGCGCCTGGCCGCCGGCCGCGAGACGCGTCATGCCTTCGCCGAGGCGGATCAGCGCGGCCTTCGCCTTGCCGTACGTCGTGGCGAACTTCTCGATGTCGGCGACCGGCAGCCCGGTGATCTCGGCCGTCCGTGCCGGCGTGAACTTCGGCAGGATGTCGCGCTCGACCTTGTCGAAGCCCAGCGTGTGGCGGGCGACGTAAGCGCGGTCGACGAGCTTGTCGCGTACCAGGATGTGCATGACGCCGAGCGCCAGGGCGGCATCGGTGCCGATCCTGATCGGCAGGTAGAGATCGGCGTTCTTGGCGCTGCGCGTCCGGCGCGGATCGATGACGACCAGCGGCAGGCCGCGCGCCTTCTTGGCGTGCTCGACCAGCGAGTAGAAATGCAGGTTGGTGGCGGCGAGATCGGCGCCCCACGAGATCACGAGGTCGGAATGGACGACGTCCTCGGGGTCGGCGCCGCCGACCGGGCCGAGCGTGAAGTTCCACGCTTCCTCGCAGCACGTGTCGCACACCGTGCCGGCGAGCAGGCGGGTGCCGCCCAGGCGATGGAAGAGGCCGCTCACCAGCCCGCGGTTCATCAGGCCCTGATGGGCGGAGTAGGCGTAGCCGAGGAGGGCGAGCGGGCCGCTCTCCTGGATGATCGCCTTCCACTTGGCGGTGATCTCGTCGAGCGCCTGGTCCCAGGTGATCGGCGTGAACTGGCCGGAGCCCTTGGGTCCGCTGCGCCTGAGCGGCGTCAGCACGCGCTCGGGCGAGTTCACCAGGTCGGCGTCGCGGTTCACTTTTCCGCAGGCGACGCCCGCGGTGTAGGGATGGTCGGGGTCGCCCTGGACGCGCGTGACCTTACCGTTGTCGACATGCGCGATGAGCGAGCACATGTCGGGACAATCGTGCGCACAGACAACTCGAACGGACTTCACTACGCCGCCTCCCAAGAAAGGTATCGCGGCGCGAGTGTATCAGAGGCTCCGCAGAGCCCGGCCTTACTTCTTCTTGGCCGCGCCCTTAGCCGGAGCAGCTTCGGCCTTGCCGCCGCTCGCCTTGGTGCCCGCGCCCATGCCGTCGGTCGCCGAGCCGGTCATGCCGAAGCGGTCCTTGAAGCGCTGCACGCGGCCGCCGCGGTCGATGCTCTGGCGAACGCCGGTCCAGGCCGGGTGCGTCTTGGGGTCGATGTCGAGGCGCAGGGTCGCGCCTTCCTTGCCCCAGGTCGACTTCGTCTCGAAGGACGTGCCGTCGGTCATCACCACGGTGATCTTGTGGTAGTCCGGGTGGATCTTCTCTTTCATAAGCCTTC
>SCVT01000252.1 GCA_004296815.1 Reyranella sp.
GCGCCAAGGCGATCGACGGCCGCGCCGTGCAGCCGTGGGACCGCAAGGGCTTCAAGGTGCCGGGCTTCCCCGGCGGCCAGGTGTGGAGCCCGCCGGGCGTCATGACCTTCATCGGCGGCAACGCCATGATCGCGGGCAAGACCAACGGCGTCTATCCGGCGCCCAAGGCGATCATGAGCTGCGTCTACGAGGGCCTGCAGCTGCCGATGGACTCCGCGCTGCGCGTCGAGACTCGCTATTTCGTCTCGCTGCTGCGCGATCCCGTCGCCAAGAGCATGATCCGCACGCTGTTCTTCGGCCTGCAGGAAGCCAACAAGCTGGTGCGCCGTCCGAAGGGCGTGCCGAAGCAGGAGTACAAGAAGATCGGCGTGCTGGGTGCCGGCCTCATGGGGGCGGGCATCGCCACTGTCTCGGTGCAGGCGGGCCTCGACATCGTCCTGCTCGACCGCGACCAGGCGGCCGCCGACAAGGGCAAGGCGCACATCGCGGCCGAGCTCGACAAGCTGGTGAAGCGCGGCCGCATGGACCAGGCCAAGCGTGACGGCCTGCTGGCCAAGGTCAACGCGACGCCCGACTTCGGTGCCCTCAAGGACTGCGACCTCGTCGTCGAGGCGGTGTTCGAGAACCGCGAAGTGAAGGCCGAGGCGACGAAGAAGGCCGAGGCGGCGCTGCCCAAGACGGCGGTGTTCGCGTCGAACACCTCGACCTTGCCGATTACGGGCCTCGCCGAGGCGTCGTCGCGACCCGACCACTTCATCGGACTGCACTTCTTCTCGCCGGTCGAGAAGATGCCGCTCGTCGAGATCATCGTCGGCAAGAAGACCTCGCCCGAGACGCTCGCGCGCGCGATGGACTACGTGCAGAAGATCCGCAAGACGCCGATCGTGGTGAACGACAGCCGCGGCTTCTTCACCTCCCGCGTCTGCGGCGCTTTCATCAGCGAGGGCCATCGCCTCCTGAAGGAAGGCGTGCCGGCGGCGATGATCGAGAACTGCGCGCGCTACGCCGGCATGCCGGTCGGCCCGCTGTCGCTGAACGACGAGGTCGCGATCGACCTGTCGTGGAAGATCATGGACCAGACGCGGCGCGACGCCGAGGCCTCGGGGCAGAAGTACGAGGGCTCGGGCACCGAGGACATCCTCGAGCTGATGGTCAAGAAGCTCGAGCGCTTCGGTCGCAAGAACGGCAAGGGCTTCTACGAGTATCCGGCCGACGGCAAGAAGCGCCTGTGGCCGGAGCTGCAGAAGTACTTCCCGGCCGACCCGAAGCTCCTCTACGGCGAGGGCGAGGAGAAGCGCGCCAAGGAGGACGAGATCAAGAAGCGCCTGCTCTACGTGCAGGCCGTCGACACCGCGCGCTGCCTCGAGGCCAACGTGCTGACCGCGCCGCAGGACGGCGATGTCGGCTCGATCATGGGCCTGGGTTTCGCGCCGCAGACCGGTGGCGCGATCAGCCTGATCGACCAGGTGGGCGTGAAGCAGTTCGTCGCGGAGTGCGATGCGCTGGCGCAGAAGTACGGCCAGCAATTCGCCGTGCCGAAGCTGCTGCGTGACATGGCCGCCAAGGGCCAGAGCTTCTACGGCAACTACCATCCGGCCAAGGCGGCGTAGCGCCTTGCACTGACAGGGCGACACGGCAATTATCCCTCCCTCAAATCAGGAGGGAATTGCCGTGGACGCCAAGCAGATCGACGCACTCGCCGCCCGCATCGCCGAGGGGCGGCGTTCCAGGGCGACGATGGACTGGCTCGCCGGCGAGATGGGCAGCGTGTCCGAGGCCGACGCCTACAAGGTGCAGTTCGCCGTCCACGACAAGCTCGAGGCTGCCGGCTGGAAGCTCGCAGGCTGGAAGGTCGCGTTCGCGGTGCCGGCGCAGTACGAGCCGCTGAAGCTCTCGGGCCCGGCCTTCGCCGGCCTCTACCAGAGCGGCATCAAGCAGAGCGGCGCGACCTTCGACAAGGGCTGGCCGCTCAAGGCCGGCGTCGAGTGCGAGATGGTCGCGCGCATCGCCAAGGACGCGCCGGCCGGCACGCAGTACACCGCCGACTCGATCAAGCCGTTCATCGCCAACCTCTACTGCGGCATGGAAGTGGTCGAGAACCGCTACGGCGACGCCTCGAAGCTGGGCGGCCCCGGCCGCATCGCCGACGATGTGCTCCAGGCCGCCTGCATCATCGGCACCGAGATCAAGGACTGGCAGAAGCTCGACTTCGCGAACGTGCAAGGCCGTTCCGAGCACGACGGCAAGGAGCTGGCGGCCGGCCCCGGCAGCAACGTCATGGGCGGCGCGCTGATCTCGCTCGCCTGGCTCGCCAACAAGCTGATCGCCAACGGCAAGCACCTGAAGGCTGGCGACACGATCCTCTCCGGCTCGGTGCATCCGCCGCAGTTCCTGCCGGGCCCCGGCAAGGCCAAGTCCGAGTTCAAGGGGCTCGGCTCGGCGGAGATCACCGTCAACTAGGGCCGGCTGCGATCACCCGGTCGAGATGGGCCGTCTCGGACGACCACTCGCCGGGCGGCCAGGGCAGCGCGTCGTGCGGACGCGGCAAGGGGTGAGGCTGTCCCGGCGGCAATAGGTCGATCTCGATCCTGAAATCCTCGTCCTGCTCGAAGCCGTGCCAGTGCAGGAAGTCGACGTACGGCCGCCGCCCGTCGCGCAGCTTCAGCACGAAGCCCGCCGCGCTGCTGTGCATGTCGCCGAACGCCCAGAAGCTCTCCACGCGCTCGATGTCGGCCGGCCCGAAACCATGGGTGTCGGCATCGAGGATGTGGAGGGCGTGGCCCAGCTCGTAGAACCCCCGGATACGCATGATTCCAGTCTAGCAAGACATCTCGCTTGCCTTATCCCCCAAAAAGAACGTAT
>SCVT01000253.1 GCA_004296815.1 Reyranella sp.
GAGCCGCCCGACAGCGAGGTGCCGGCGCCGCGCGGCACGACCTTCACCTTGTTGTCCTGGCAGTAGCGCAGGATCGTCGAGACCTGGGCCACCGTCTCGGGCAGCACGACGACCAGAGGCATCTGGCGGTAGGCCGACAGCGCGTCGCACTCGTAGGGACGCATGCCGTCGAGATCGTCGATCACGCCCTCGCCCGGCACGATCGCGCGGAGGGCGGCCACGATCTCGCTGCGGCGGGCGAGAATGGCAGGATCGAGCGGCGGCATCTGCATGCCTCGCTCATACGCCAAATGAAAAAGCGGCGGAAGCCGAGGCTCCCGCCGCTTTGTTCATCAAGACGCGAACTGCGCTTTAGCCCTGGCGAGCCTTGAAGCGCGGGTTGGTCTTGTTGATCACGTAAACGCGGCCCTTGCGGCGCACGATGCGGCAGTCCTTGTGACGGAGCTTCACCGACTTGAGGGAATGACGGATCTTCATGGTCCTAACTCAACAAAAAGCCCCGGCCGGGCCGGGGTGAATTCCGAAAGCGCGCGGAAAATACGGACCGCAGCGGGTCCCGTCAACCCATTGATTTTCCACCCGACTTGGCCGGCCCTGTCTCCCAGGAAAGGCCGGATTCGTCAATGATCGCAGGGGCTTGCGCCTCAGCCCCCGTCCCGGAGCTCGGCCACGCTTTCGACGCTGGCGTCGAGACTGCGGCTCAGGAAGTCCTCGATCACGGCGAGGTCCGCCTCGCTGTAGCGCGACCAGAGCGCAAACATCCGCTTCTGCATTGGGACGTAGGCCTTGGCGATCTCGTCGATCGAGCCCTTGCGGATGCGCACCAGCACGCGCCGCCGGTCGGCCGGATCGTCGAAACGCTCGACGTAGCCCGCGCGCTCGAGACGGTCGATCAGCGCCGTCGTCGCGCCCGAGCTGAGGCCGGTCACGGCGGCGAGCCGGCCGGCCGAGGCGCTGCCCTCGAGCTGGATCAGGTCGAGGCATTCGAGGTCGGTCGTGTTGAGGCCGAAGCGGGACGCCACGGTCTGGCTGACAATGACGCTCTGCGCGCCCATGCGGCGCACGATATTGCCGATGCGACCGACCGCCTTGAAGTTCGCCGCCATCAGCCCAACCGCGCGGCGGCGGTAAACGCCGTCAGCAGGGCGCCGCAGGTGATCAGGTCGAGCGGCAGGCGCAGGCGGCTGCGCCGCGTCCAGGCCCGTGCCGCGCCTTCGCTGATCGAGGCCGGATCGGCCTTCTCGAAGGCCAGCGCCTTGGGAATGAAGTCGAAGCCCGACCAGATGCGCATGACGACGTGGCTGGCGAGCGCCACCAGGAGCGCATTGAAAACAGCCGGCTGGGACCAGGCGAGCACCAGCGCAGCGATCAGCACGAACTCGAAGGCGACGTGGATCGAGATCCAGAAGCGCTTGCGCGAGATGCCGCCGCGCGCCGGCTGGATCAGGTCGGGCCGCCGTGGCCAAAACGGATCGACGACCAGGAACTCGTAAAGGCCGCCGCCCACGCTCGCCAGAGCGAGCGCCGCGGCCAGG
>SCVT01000254.1 GCA_004296815.1 Reyranella sp.
CAATGCGCAGACATATTCCTCGGACCGGACGCTCTTCAGCGACGCGTTGGTGTCGAGGACACCACCGCAGCCCGGACACAGCACGTTCCACGACATCTCGAACAGGCCGATCCGTGCGGCATGCAGGAAGGCGGCGATCGTGGCGTCTTCGCCGACATTGTGACGGCGGGCGAAGTCGAACACGTTGACGCGGCAAAGGTCGCGATCGGGAGCAGCCTCGACCAGCCGCTCCAGGGCGGTCACGACATCGGCGTCCGCCGACTGCCGCAGGACCGCGAACAGGGCCTGCCCGTCACTCATGGGGTCGAGGCTACACCCGGCCCGACACCGGAGTCCTTACACAGTGCCGTGTTTCAGAGGCCGCTGCGCTCGACCCAGCTCGTGAGCAGGGACGCGAGCTCCCGGGGTTTCTCGAGCGGCGCCATGTGGCCGCAGTCTTCGAGGATCGAGAAGGTCGAGTTCGGCAGGCACTGCGCCATGCGCTCGGTCTCGGCAAAGGTGCGCAGCCGGTCCTGCCGGCAGGCGACGACCAGCGACGGACAGGCGATGCGCTCGAGGTCGGCGTAGCCGTCACGCCGGACGAGTGCGGCCTGACGCTTGCGGACCTCCGGTCCCAGGCGCCGCTGCATGCCGCGCAGCCGGTCGAGCAGCACGGGATCGGTCTCGCGGTCGGGATGCAGACCCATGGCGGTCGAGACGGCACCGGCCTCGCGCGGCGGCCGGTCGCCTGGCCGGAAGCCTTTGAGGCGTCGCTCGCGTTCCTCGTCGGAGTAGCCGCGTGCCGAAGAGGCGACGAAGGCCACGCCGCTGACGCGCTCCGGCGCCATCAGGGTCAGGATCCTCGCCACGAAGCCGCCCATCGAGAAGCCGACCAGCACGAACCGATCCGGCGCCTCGCCGAGCACGCGGCGCGCCATGCCCTCGAGCGAATCGTCCTGGTAGACATTGCCGAAATGAAGCGATCCCAGCGACTCGAGATCCGGGACCATGTCGGTCCACAGATCCTTGTCGCACATGAAGCCGGGAAGCAGGACGAGTGTGCGCATCCTCAGCCGTCGTGGCCGGGCACGAACAGCACGCCGGCCCAGGCGGCCGCCAGGATCAGGATCTGGCCGGGCACGACATAGAGCGCGAAGCGCACGCCGCCGGCGGTGAAGGCGAAGATCATCTTGGTGACGGTGTTGGTGGTGAAGGCCGCCAGGATCGGGATCACTGCGGCCGCGGGCTTCAACCGTCCGTCGGCCACCAGCGAGCCGATCGAGACCGAGGGCGCATGGGTGTCGGCGAAACCGGCTGCCGCCGCGGCCACGATGACGCCTGCCTCGCCGAACCAGTCCTGCAACGCCGCGGCCCCCAGCAGGACGGCGGCCAGGATGGCGGCGAAGAGGAGCGCCGTCCTGACGCTGAAGGCCTTGCCCGGCGTCTCCTCGACCTTGCCTCGGTCGTTCAGCGCCCACAGCGTGAAGCCACCGCCGTAGAGCACGGCCGCAGCGCCCGCGAACAGGATCGGCATCAGGAAGGTCTCGAGGGTGGGCATGCTGGTGGCCGCGAGCAGGACCGCGAGCTGCACGACAGTGGCCACGGACGACAGCACCGCACCGGCCACGGCGGGCTTCATGAGCTCGGGCTCCTTCGCCGCCCGCGCGCCCATGGCGCCGATCGTGGCTGAGCTCGAGATGAAGCCCGAGGCGAGGCCGGCCAGTGGCAGGCCATAGCGCGGACCGACGATGCGGACGGCGATGTAGCCCGCCGCGCCGACCGCCATCACCAGGATGACGATCAGCCAGATCGTGCGCAGGTTCAGGGCGCCGTAGGGCCCGATCGGATGATCGGGCAGCAGCGGGAGCACGACCAGGGTCGCGGCGGCGAAGATCAGGAGGTCGCGCAGCTCCTCGGCCGTCAGCATGGAGCGCGCGAACCGGTGGAGCTCGGCGCGTGCGTTGAGGAGAACTGCGACCACCACGCCGATGCCTGCCGCGAAGGTCGGCTCGCTGACGGCGAGGCCGCCCAGCAGCGCCGTCGTCACCAGCGCGATCTCGGTCGTCAGGCCGGGGTCGGTCTCGCGTGCGTGCCAGTAGGAGAGGCCTGCATAGACCGTGACCGCCCCCACGACGACAGCCAGCAAGGTCGGCCCGCCGGCGGCTGCGCCCAGGGCGCCGGCCAGCGAGGTCAGCGTGAAGGTCCTGAGGCCTGCGGCGCCGCGCGTCGGCCCGTCGCCCTTCTTGCGCTCGCGGTCGATGCCGATCAGCAGGCCGACGCCGAGCGCCACCAGGAAACCGAGGGTGAGGGAATGGAGATCGAACATGGTCGGTGGCAAACTGTAACACGCCGCGATGATTGCGACAGGCCGGCGGTTCGAAGGGGGCAAGGATGGACTACTACGATCTCGGCACGTACGGGCGCGCCGTCACGACATCGTCGCCACAGGCGCAGGTCTGGTTCGACCGCGGCCTCAACTGGCTCTACGGCTTCAACCACGCCGAGGCGATCAAGTGCTTCGGCAAGGCGGTGGAGAGCGACCCGAACTGCGCCATGGCGCATTGGGGCATCGCCTATGCCGCCGGCCCCAACTACAACCTGCCCTGGCACCGCTACGACGACGCCGGCAAGCAGGCCGCTCTCGCAGCTTCCTACGACGCCATGAAGAATGCGCTCGCCGTCATCGACAAGGCCTCGCCGGTCGAGCAGGCGCTGATCCGGGCGCTCCCGGCGCGCTACCCGCAGCGCGAGGCGATCGACGACCAGAAGCACTGGGACAAGGCCTTCACGGTCGAGATGCGCAAGCTCTTCAAGGCCCATCCCGGCGACCTCGACCTGCGCTCGGTCTTCGTCGAGGCCATCATGAACGAGACGCCCTGGCTGATGTGGGACCTCAAGACCGGCAAGGCCACGCCGGGCGCCGGCACCGACGAGGCGGTCGAAGTGCTGGAGCAGGCCTTCCGCGACATTCCCGAGAGCTGGGATCATCCCGGCCTGCTGCACCTCTACGTCCATCTGATGGAGATGTCGCCTTTCCCTCAGCGCGCGCTGCGCGCCGGCGACCGGCTGCGCGACCTCGTGCCCGACTCCGGCCACCTGATCCACATGCCGACCCACATCGACGTGCTCTGCGGCAATTACCGCGACGTCGTGGTCTATAACCAGAAGGCCGTCACGGTGGACCGCAAGTTCCTGGCGCGCGAGGGCGCCATGAACGTCTATGCGCTCTATCGCAGCCACGACCACCACTTCGTGGTCTACGGCGCCATGTTCCTCGGCCAGTACACGCCCGCCATCAAGGCGGCGCAGGAGCTGATCGACACCACGCCCGAGGAGCTGCTGCGCATTCCCTCGCCGCCGATGGCCGATTTCATCGAGAGCTATCTCGCGGTGAAGCAGCACGTGCTGGTGCGCTTCGGCAAGTGGCGCGAGATCATCGACCAGGAGCTGCCGAAGGATCAGGCGCTCTACTGCGGGACCACGGCGATGACGCTCTACGCCAAGGGCGTGGCGCACTCGGTGCTGGGTGAGATCGAGGCGGCGGAGCGCATGCGCGAGGCCTTCCGGGCCGCCAAGGCGCGGGTGCCGGAGTCGCGGCGGCTGCACAACAACACCATGGTCGACATGCTGGCGATCGCCGAGGAGATGCTGACCGGCGAGCTGGAGTATCGCCGCGGCAACTTCGACCTGGCCTTCGCGCACCTGCGCCGCGCCGTCGAGCTCGACGACGCGCTGCCCTACGACGAGCCGTGGGGCTGGATGCAGCCGACACGCCATGCGCTGGGCGCTCTGTTGCTGGAGCAGGGGCACCTCGAGGAGGCGGAGGCGGTCTATCGCGCCGACCTCGGCTTCGACGGCAAGACCAACCGCGCCTGCTGGCACCCCGAGAACGTGTGGAGCCTGCACGGCCTGCACGAGTGCCTGATCCGGCGCGGCGAAAAGGTGGAGGCGCCGCTGATCAAGGCCCGCCTCGATCTGGCGCTCGCCCGTGCCGAGGTGCCGATCCGTGCCTCGTGCCTCTGCCGCCGCGAGGCGGCCTAGCGGACCTCGGGACGGAGGCGCGCCAGCGCCACGGTGGCGGCGCAGGCGACGGTTGCGATGACGAAGCAGAGGGCCAGCATGCCCTCGGCGCCCCAGTTGGCCATGACCGCCGCCAGCACCGGGGGTGCTGCCGCCGAGACGATGCCTTGCGGCAGCGCGAGGCGGCCGAGCCAGGTGCCGAACTGGGCGCGCCCGAACAGAGCGAGCGGCAGGGTGGCACGCAGCACCGCCTTCAGCCCGTTGGCGATGCCGTAGGCCAGGAGGCAGAGCAGCGCGATCGCGAAGTTGCCGCCGGCCAGCCAGGCGAGCCCGAGGCCGAGGGGCAGCACGGCGGCCGCGAACAGGGCCGAGCTCATGATCGAATAGCGGTGGCCGAAGGCGAGCTCGACCAGCCGCACCGCCACCTGCGCCGGCCCGATCAGCGAGGCGAGCAGCAGCGCCGTCGCCGGATCGTGGCCGAGACCGCGCAGCACGCCGATGGCGTGCACGATGAAGCCGGTGAAGATGAAGGCCCCGCAGGAGAAGGCCAGCGCCAGCAGCAGGAACACGCGCCGTGTCTCGGGCGAGGCGGCGGGTGGTGGCGCTGCCGCCGCGCCGCTCTGCGTCGCCGCTGCCGGCCGTCCGGGTAGCACCAACAGGTGGACCGGCGCGCAGATCGCGAGATGGATCGCGGCATAGGCAAACAGCACGCCGCGCCAGCCGACCAGTATCTCCAGCGCCTCCGAGACCGGCCAGAACACGGTGGACGCGAAGCCGCCGATGATGGCGAGCAGGGCGATCGCCTGCCGCGCGCGGGCGCCCGCGACCTGCGCGAGCGCAATGCTGGCCGGCGTGTTGAGCGCCAGCGCCGAAGCGAGGCCCATCGCAGCCCAGCAGAGGAGATAGCTCACCAGGCCCTGGCTGAAGGCGAGGGCCGCCAGCGAGGCGGCGTAGGCGACCGAGCCCACCGCCATGATCACGCGCGCCCCGTTTGCATCGACCAGGCGGCCGATGCGCGGCGAGCAGAGCGCGCTCACGCCGAACATCACGGTGATGCCGCCATAGACGACCTCGCTTGGCAGCGAGAGATCGTGCTCGATGTGGCGGCCGAGCACCGAGGGCATCAGGAAGGTCGTGCCCCAGCCCACGATCTGCGTGAGCCCAAGTCCCAGGGTGGCTTTGGCGGCCGGCGTGATCTTCACGCCGCTTTGGCCTGTTCCGGATAGAGGGAGAGGAGACCCGCTTCGCTCGCCGCGCAGGTGCCGCGCTCGGTGACCAGCGCCGTCACCAGCCGCGCCGGCGTGACGTCGAAGGCCGGGTTCGCGGCCGGGCTGCCGTCGGGCACGATCTGCACCGTGGCCATCTCGCCGGCTTCGGTGCGGCCGGTCATGTGCGTGACCTCGCGCGCGCTGCGCTCCTCGATCGGGATCTCGGCGACGCCGTCCTCGATCGTCCAGTCGATCGTGGGATAGGGCAGGCCGACATAGAACGGCACGCCGTTGTCGTGCGCCGCCAGCGCCTTGAGGTAGGTGCCGATCTTGTTGCAGACGTCGCCGCGCCGCGTCGTGCGGTCGGTGCCGGTGATCACGAAGTCGACCTGGTCGTGCTGCATCAGGTGGCCGCCGGCATTGTCGGCGATCACCGTGTGCGGCACGCCGTGCTTGCCGAGCTCCCACGCCGTCAGGCTGGCGCCCTGGTTCCTGGGCCGCGTCTCCTCGACCCAGACATGGATGGGGATGCCGGCATTGTGCGCCTGGTAGATCGGCGCGAGAGCCGTGCCCCAGTCGACGGTCGCGAGCCAGCCCGCGTTGCAATGGGTCAGCGCGTTGAGGCGGCCGCTCTTGTCGCGCGGCTTCAGTTTCCGAATGAGGCCCAGCCCGTTCTCGCCGATCCGCCGGCAGATCTCGGCATCCTCGTCGCAGATCTCGGCGGCACGCTTGTAGGCTGCGTCGCGCCGCTTGTCGGCCGGTAGCGGCGCCAGCAGGGCACGGACATCGTCGAGCGCCCAGCGCAGGTTCACGGCAGTCGGCCGCGACTCCAGCAGGAAGGTGCAGGCCCGAGCGAGCATGGCGTCCGAGGGATCGGCCGCCATGGCGAGCGCCATGCCGTAGGCCGCCGCAGCGCCGATCAGGGGCGCGCCGCGCACGATCATGGTGCGGATTGCCGTCTCGGCGTCCTCCATGGTCCGGAGGTCGCGCACCACGAAACGGTGGGGCAGCAGGGTCTGGTCGATGACCTGGACGGTGGCGCCGTCGGCGCCGAGCCAGATGGTGCGGTAGGGTTTGCCGTCTACTTTCACGCCGCCATTTTAGAGGGCGCGCGCCACCGCGTCGATGATCGCCGCCGCGTCGAGCCTGTAGGTCCGGTAGAGGTCGGGGATGTCGCCGGACTGGCCGAACGCCTCGATGCCGAGCGGCACGACCCGCTGGCCGCGCACCGAGCCCAGCCACGACAGCGCCAGCGGATGGCCGTCCATCACCGTCACGATGCGTGCATCGCGCGACAAGGGCGCCAGCAGGCGCTCGATCGGCGCGGCCGAGCGATCGACCACACCCGTCGTGCGGCCTCGGTTCCGCTGCGCGGCGAGCCAGTCGGCGTGCAGCTTGTCTGGAGAAGTCAGGACCAGCAGGCCGGCGCCCGCGAAGTCGCGCGCCACGCTCTCGTGCGCCGCGATCGCTTCCGGCGTCACCGCACCCATGGCGACGATCGCGACGTCCGACCCTGTCTGGGGTGCTGCGTACCAGTAGCCGCCGTTCACGATGTCGGCCTGCTGCTCGGCCGACAGGGTGCGCTCGGGCTGGGCCAGGCTGCGCGTGGAGAGGCGCAGGTAGATCGAGCCGCCCTTGTCCTGCTGCATGTAGTCGAGCCCGTGCCGCATCAGGATCGCAAGCTCGTCAACATAGGTCGGCTCGTAGGAGAGCAGCCCCGGCTGGCCGATGCCGATGAGCGGCGTGTGGATACTCTGGTGGGCGCCGCCTTCGGGCGCCAGCGTGACGCCGGACGGCGTCGCCACCAGCATGAAGCGCGAATCCTGGTAGCAGGCGTAGTTCAGCGCATCGAGGCCGCGCGCGATGAACGGGTCGTAGAGCGTGCCGATCGGCAGCAGGCGCGCGCCGAAGAGCTGGTGGCTCAGCCCCATCGCCGCGAGCTGCAGGAAGAGATTGTTCTCGGCGATGCCGAGCTCAATGTGCTGGCCGCGCGGCGTCTTGCGCCAGAGCTGCGCCGACACGACCTTGAGCTCGCGGAACACGTCCTCGGCCTCGGTGTGGCCGAACAGGCCGCGCCGGTTCACCCAGGCGCCGAGGTTGGTCGAGACGGTGACGTCGGGCGAGGTCGTGACGATGCGGCGGCTGAGCTCGCTGTCCTCGGCGGCGATCGCGTTCAGGATCTTGCCGAAGCCTTCCTGCGTGCTCGATTTCCTGTCGTTGGGCTTGGTCAACGCGGGCGGAATCGGCACGACCGGCGCCGTCGTGCGGCGCGTGCCCTGCGCGTTGAAGGGCGCCGCCTCGACGAAGGCCTGTAGCTCGGCCGGCTCCGCCTTGAGGCCCGCGAACTTCTGCCATTCCTCGCCGTCGGCGATGCCCATGCCCTTCTTGAAGCCCGCCATCTGGTCGAGAGTCATCAGGCCAGAATGATTATCTTTGTGGCCGGCGAACGGCAGGCCCTGGCCCTTGATCGTGTAGGCGATGAAGCAGGTCGGCACGTCGTCGTTCACGTTCTCGAAGGCGTCGAGCACGGCCTGCATGTCGTTGCCGGCGAGGTTGGTCATCAGCCGGTGCAGGGCTTCGTCGTCGTGCTGCTCCAGGATGCGCCGGATGCCGGGATACTGGTTGAGGTCGCGCGTCAGCGCCTCGCGCCAGCCCGCGCCGCCCTTGAACACCAGCGCCGAGTAGAGCGAGTTGGGGCAGGCGTCGATCCATTGCCTGAGCTGCTCGCCATCGGGCTGCGCGTAGGCGGCCTCGAGCAGCTTGCCGTACTTCAGCGTGACGACGCGCCAGCCCACCAGCTCGAACATCTCGCCGATGCGGCCGAACAGCCGGTCGTTCACCACGCCGTCGAGGCTCTGGCGGTTGTAGTCGATCACCCACCAGAGATTGCGGACGTCGTGCTTCCAGCCTTCGAGCAGCGCCTCGAAGATGTTGCCCTCGTCGAGTTCGGCGTCGCCGACCAGCGCCACCATGCGGCCCGTCGGCCGCTCGCCGTCGCCCAGGTTCTTCAGGCGCACATAGTCCTGCACCAGCGAGGAGAAGAGCGTCATGGCAACGCCCAACCCCACCGAGCCGGTCGAGAAGTCGACGTCGTCGATGTCCTTGGTGCGCGACGGGTAGGACTGCGCGCCGCCCAGCGCGCGGAAGCGCTCGAGCTTCTCCTGCGTCTGGTGGCCGAACAGGTACTGGATGGCGTGGAACACCGGCGAGGCGTGCGGCTTCACCGCGACGCGATCCTCGGGCCTCAGCACCGAGAAGTAGAGCGCCGACATGACCGTCGCCAGCGAGGCGCACGAGGCCTGATGGCCGCCGACCTTGAGCCCGTCGCGGTTCGGTCTGAGGTGGTTGGCGTGATGGATCGTCCAGGCGGAGAGCCACAGGACCTTGCGCTCCAGCTCACGCAACAGGCGGAGACGCTGGACGGGGGCGAGAGTGGTCATGGCCATCGAATACGCCTCGTGGGCTGGAAGGTCCTTGCGTTCGGGTCGCGAAACAGGCTGTATAGGGTAGATTTAACCTAGTTTCGACAGTCTAGAGCAATGATCTCCCTGGATGCCATCGACCGACGCATTCTCGAGCGGCTGCAGCATGACGGCCGGCTGAGCAACGCTGACCTCGCCGAGCAGGTCGGCCTCTCCTCCTCACCCTGCTGGCGGCGCGTGAAGGCGCTGGAGGAGGCGGGCGTCATCAAGGGATACGCCGCGCAGGTCGACGCCAAGTCGGTCGGCCTCTCGGTCAACGTCTTCGTGAGCGTGTCGCTCTCCACGCAGAACGAGAAATCGCTGAAGGATTTCGAGCGCGCCGCCGCCGAGCGGCCCGAGGTCATGGAGTGCTACCTCATGACCGGCGACAGCGACTATCTGCTGCGCGTCGTCGTGCCCGATCTCGAAGCCTACGAGCGCTTCGTGATGGACTTCACCAAGATCCCGGGCATCGCCCAGATCCGAAGCTCGTTCGCGCTGCGCCCCGTCAAGCAGGGTGCGGCATTGCCGCTCGGCCCCGCCAGCCGCTAGAGAAGAACCATGACAGCGCAGACGACGGCCTCCGGCTTTCCGTGGGTCATGACGATCCTCCTCGCCTTCGCGACCATCATCTACCTGACCTTCGTAGCCAACCTGCTGGGCGCGCGCGGCAGCGACGCGGCGGGCCGCGGCATGGCGCTGGGCTTCGCCGCGTTCCAGGGCCTCGCTTTGTGGCTGGTGATCGGCATCCTGTTCGCCATCGCCTTCTATCGTGGCAGCATGCCGGGCTATGCGATGGCGGCCGCCATCGTGTTCGTGCCGCTGTCGGCGATCGCGGCCGCGTCGGCCACCGGCCTCTACATGGAGCGCCACGGCGAGTGGCTGATCGCGGTGCCGATCGCGCTGCCGCCGCTGCTCGCGCTCTACGCCTTCTGGGCGCGGTTCACCGGCTGGCACGACGCCCTGCCGTCGGGGCCGACCACGGCAGTTCTCGGCGGCGCCGTCGTCCTCCTCACCATCGTGCCGCTGGTGCTGACCACCATCGAATTCATGCCCAATCCCGAGCGCGATGCCGCGCGAGAGGCCGCCGCGAAGGCGCAGGAGGCAGAGTACAAGAAGCGGCAGGAGGAAGCGGAAGCGGCCGAGGCCGCGAAGTTCGCGAAGCTCGGCCCGGACTCCTCGCTGCGTGACTATCTCGAGTTCCTGCCGCCCGGCCATACCCGCTTCAAGGATGCGGTGGCCGGCGCGCGGCTGGTCAAGACGCGCAACGCCGATGCCAGGGCGCTTCTGGATGAGGGGATGATCGGCGAGCTGGCCGACCTGTGGGATCTCCGGGTCGATCCGCTCGCCGTCTGCCAGGCCTATGGCAATGCGCTGAAAGGCATGGCGAGCAAGGTTTCGCGCAGCCAGCGCGCTTACATCAGCGCCGCGCTCGACATCGAATGGCAGCTCCCCAACATCGAATGGCTGGTCGGCGCCAAGTGCGATCTGGGCGATGCGCTCACCGAGGCCGAGACGCGCATCGCCCAGATCGCACTTGGC
>SCVT01000255.1 GCA_004296815.1 Reyranella sp.
TCGGCAACGGCGACGGCGTCGGAAGCTGCATGGTCCACAACCCGGGCTACGACTTCAACGACGAGATCCTGCCGATCGGCGCCTCGTACTGGGCGACCCTGGTCGAGCAGCAGCTTGCCCGCCAGGCGCTGCCGCAGGCCGCGGAGTAGGGATCATCGACGCACTCGCTCAGCCTGTCGTGTCGTTGTCGGATCATCCCTACGCCCATCGGCGCATCGGTCTTGCGACCATGCACGCCAAGGAACGGGCAGTCGCGCCGGCCTTTCGCCGCGTGCTGGGCGCCGACGTGGTGCCGGTGGCGAACCTCGACACGGATGTGCTGGGAACCTTCTCGGGCGAGGTGCCGCGGCCCGATGCGCTGGTAGAGACCGCGCTGATCAAGGCCGATCTCGTCTTCCGGACGATGGACGTCGATTGCGCCATCGCGAGCGAGGGCAGCTACGGGCCGATCGACCGCCTGCCGCTGATCGCGACCGGCGTCGAGGTCATGGCCTTCGTCGACCGCCGGCGCGGCGTGCGTTTCGTCGAGACGCTCGCCACCCATCGGACGAACTGGAAGCTGCTGCGCTTCAAGGCCGGCGATCCGTCGATCCCCATCGTGCTGAAGTCGATGGGCTTCCCCGAGTACGGCGTATTCGTCATCTGCAGCAGCAACTGGGACCATCCGGTGAAGGGCCTCTCCACGGAGGAGGAGGTCATCGCGGCGATGAATCGCGAGGCCGAGAAGTCCGACGACAAGATGGCCGTGCTGGTCACCGACATGCGCGCCCATCGCAACCCGACCCGCATGAAGGTCGTGCGCGCCCTGTCGTGGAAGCTCGCCAAGCGCCTGCAGTGCCTCTGCCCGAGCTGCAAGGCGCCGGGCTTCGGCCATATCGAGTCGCGTCGCGGCCTGCCGTGCGAGGCGTGCGGCGATCCGACCGACTGGATCGACTTCGAGGTCGACGGCTGTTCGGCCTGCGGCCATGCCGCGGCGCGACCGCGCAAGGACGGGCGGCGGACCGCCTCGAAGCTTTCCTGCCGGAGCTGTCGGGCTTCCTAAGCCGCGAGATCCGTCGCGAGATGGAACAGGCAATCGCCGCGTTCGCAGCGCGCCGGCACCCTCTTGCAGAGCACCAGACCCGCACGCTTGAAGCGCAGTAGATCGGGCTCGCGCCACGGCGTGTGGTGGAAATGGATGCGAGCGGCCGGCTGGCCTTCCTTCACCTCATCGCCCAGCTCGACGAGCGGCTCGAACAGGCCGCCGTCGGAGGCGTAGACGTAGTAGTCGTCGCCGCCGATCTCGGTGAGTCGCGTCGCTGACGGCGCGGGGACCTTGCCCTGCAGCAGGCCGACATGGGCCAGCACGCGGCGCATGCCGTCCTCCGCGACTTTCAGTGAATGCGGCGTCACGAGGCCGCCGCCGCCGAGCTCAGTGCCCATGCCGATCACGCCCTGGCGGAACGAGGCCGAAGTGAAGGTCCGGCCGCCGCCCTGCGGCGCCGCCGCGATGTAGCTCACCGGCGCGCCGAAGGCCTTGAGCAGGCCCATGACCTTTTCCATGCGCGAGGCATCGGGATGGCGCGGCGCCAGCGCGGAGGGAATGTAGGTGAGCGAGCTGCCGCCGGAGTGGAAGTCGAAGGCATAATCGAAGCCCGGCAGCAGCGCGTGCTCGATCCAGTAGGCGATCTGCTGGGTGATGGTGCCATCGGCGTCGCCCGGGAAGGAACGGTTGAGGTTGCCCTCGTCGATCGGCGAGGTGCGGCGGCCCTCCATGGCAGCCGGGAAGTTGGCGGAGGGCAGTATCACCAGCCGGCCCTTGATGTCCTTGGGCTCGATGCTGCGGATCAGGTTGCCTAGCCCGATCTGGCCCTCCCATTCGTCGCCGTGGTTGCCGGCCTGCATCAGCACGTCGGGCCCTTCGCCGTTCTTGATGCGCACGATGGGGATCGGGATCCAGCCATAGGCCGAGCGATGCACGGAATGTGGCACCCGCACGAAGCCGGTCGCCTTGCCCTCGGCATCGAGGTCGATATCGGCCGAGAGGCGGCTCATGGCGGAGAAGTCGGTGGTCTTGGTCGCGGTGGTCATCAGCGTCTCTCGCTACGGGGGTCGAGGGCATCCTGCAGCCCGTCGCCCAGGAAGTTGAAGGCGATCACGGTCAGGAAGATCAGCAGGCCGGGCCACAGCGCCAGCACCGGCGCCTCCTGCAGGAGCTCCTGCGCGCCGGTCAGCATGTTGCCCCAGCTCGCGGCCGGCGGCTGGATGCCGAGGCCGAGGAAGGACAGTGTCGATTCGAGCAGGATCAGCGCGCCGACCGACATGGTGGTGGCGACGATCAGCGAACCCGCGGCATTGGGCAGGATATGGCGGAACATGATGCGCTGGGGCCTGGCGCCCAGCGCCTGGGCGGCTCGCGTGAAGTCGCGCGCTTTGAGCGACAGCGTCTCGGCGCGCACGAGCCGCGCCACCGTCGTCCAGCCCGTCAGCGCCACGATGGCCACGATGCGATAGAGCGAGAAGGTCTCGGACTGCGCGATCTCGGCCGGCACGCCGAGCTTGCGGGGATCGATCGCCGCCACGACGATCAGGAGCGGCAGTAGCGGCAACGAGATCACGCCGTCGGTGAAGCGCATCAGGAAGGCGTCGAGCCGGCCGCCGAGATAGCCCGCCGTCACGCCGATCAGCGCGCCCAGGATCGCCGACAGCACGGCGCCCGAGAGACCGACCAGCATCGAGACGCGCCCGCCGTCGAGCAGGCGCTGCAGCAGGTCGCGGCCGAGATCGTCGGTGCCGAGCCAGAACTGCGCCGAGGGCGGCTCGAAGCGGCGGAACAGGTCGGTCTGCGTGGGATCGATGCCGCGCCACTCGGCGATCAGCGGCGCGGTAAGCGACAACACCATCATCACGGCGAGGAAGACCAGCGATGCCCAGGCGAGCCGATGGCGCAGCAGCCGGCTCCAGGCGCGGCGGCCGAGGATTGCGGCGGTCATGTCCGGCCTTCCAGTGAGACCCGCGGATCGACCCAGGCGTAGCCGAGGTCGGCCAGCAGGTTGCCGGCAATGGTGGCGGCCGTGGCCAGCAGCAGGCCGAAGAGCGCCACGTTGTAGTCGTTCTCGAGGATCGCTTGGTAGATCGCCTTGCCCATGCCGGGCCAGGCGAACATGGTTTCGGTGATCAGGGCACCCGACAGCAGGCCGCCGAACGACAAGGCGAGGATCGTCAGCACGGGCGCCAGCGCGTTGGAGAAGGCGTGACGCCACAGCACGACGCGCTCGGAGGCGCCCTTGGCCCGGGCGGTGCGGATGTAGTCCTGGCGCAGCACCTCGATCATCGCGCCGCGCATGAAGCGCGTGTAGGAGGCGAGCGAAACCAGGGTGAGGGTCAGCACGGGCAGGGCGAGATGGTGGAGCTGGTCGGCGAGTGCCGCGCGCCACGGCGTTCCGGGGCGGAGATCGGCCATGCCACCGGCCGGCAGCCAGCCGAGCTTCACGGCGAACAGGGTGATCAGCAGCAGCGCCAGCCAGAAGGGCGGGGCGGAGATGCCGGCGAAGCAGAGCAGGTTGATGAGATAGTCGGCGCGGCTGCGCGGATGGGCAGCGGCCC
>SCVT01000256.1 GCA_004296815.1 Reyranella sp.
GCCTTGATGATCGCCGGGCGTTCCACGCTCTTCAAAACCTTCAGCTCGTCCTCGAGGCTCTTCAGCCCCTCGGCCGTCATCGGAATCCGTTCCATTGCCAAATCGTCCTTGATGAATCGTACGGCGTCAACGCCGAAGGCATCCTGAAACGGGTTGCATTCCCGCAGGTTGCGCGCCAGAGCGTCCGGTCAGAACGCCGACTTGAAGTAGGATTGCAGCGGCGCCACGTCGAGCGCGCCTTCCTTCAGGGCCGCGATGCCTTCGACCGACGCTTTCGCGCCGGCGACCGTCGTGTAATAGGCGATCTTGTTCATCAAGGCGGTGCGCCGCAGCGTATAGCTGTCGGTCAGCGCACCGGACCCGTCGACCGTATTGAAGACGAGCTGGACCTTGCCGTCCTTCATCAGGTCGACGATGTGCGGCCGACCCTCCAGCACCTTGTTGACGCGCTGCGCCTCGACGCCGTGCTTGCGCAGGAACTCCGACGTGCCGCCGGTCGCCACGACCTTGAAGCCGAGCTCGATCAGCCGTTTCACCGGCTTCACCATCGCCTGCTTGTCCTGGTCCTTGACCGAGACGAACACCACGCCCTCGACCGGCACCTTGCTACCGGCGCCGAGCTGCGATTTCGCGAAGGCCCGGCCGAAATTCATGTCGAGGCCCATCACCTCGCCGGTCGAGCGCATCTCCGGCCCGAGGATGATGTCGACGCCGGGGAAACGTGCGAACGGGAACACCGCTTCCTTGACCGCGATGTGCTTGCCCTTGGACTTCTTGATGCCCAGCGACTTCATCGCCTCGCCGGCCATCAGGCGGGCGGCGAACTTGGCGATCGGCTGGCCGGTCGCCTTGGCGACGAACGGCACGGTGCGGCTGGCGCGCGGATTTACCTCGAGCACATAGACATCGCCGTCCTTGACGGCGTACTGCACGTTCATGAGGCCGACGACGCCCAGCGCCTTGGCCATCGCCTCGGTCTGGCGCTCGATCTCGCCAAGGATCTTCGATGGCAGCGAGTAAGGCGGTAGCGAGCAGGCCGAGTCGCCCGAATGGATACCGGCCTCCTCGATATGCTCCATGACGCCCGCGACAAAGACATTGTGATCCTTGTCAGCGAGCGCATCGACGTCGACCTCGATGGCATCGCGCAGGTAGGAGTCGATCAGCACGGGATTGCTGCCCGAGACCTTCACGGCGTCGCGCATGTAGCGCTGCAGCGCGGCGAGGTCGTAAACGATCTGCATTGCACGACCGCCCAACACATAGGACGGGCGGATGACGACGGGGTAGCCGATCTTCTCGGCGACCTCGATCGCCTGCTTCTCCGATGTCGCCGTGCCGTTGTCGGGCTGCCGCAGCTTCAGCTTGTGGATCAGCTTCTGGAAGCGTTCGCGGTCCTCGGCGAGGTCGATCGCGTCCGGCGAGGTGCCCAGGATCGGGATGCCAGCTGCCTCGAGAGGCTTGGCGAGCTTGAGCGGCGTCTGGCCGCCGAACTGGACGATCAGGCCCAGCAGCTCGCCGCTGCGGCGCTCGACCTCGACCAGCTCAATCACGTCCTCAGCGGTCAGCGGCTCGAAGTAGAGGCGATCGGCCGTGTCGTAGTCGGTCGACACGGTCTCCGGGTTGCAGTTGACCATGATGGTCTCGTAGCCGGCCTCGCGCAGCGCATAGACGGCATGGACGCAGCAATAGTCGAACTCGATACCCTGGCCGATACGGTTCGGACCACCGCCCAGGATGATGATCTTCTTGCGATCGGTCGGCTGCGCCTCGCACTCGGCGGGGCGCACACCGTCGCCCTCGTAGCAGGAGTAGAGATAGGGCGTGCGAGATTCGAACTCGGCCGCGCAGGTGTCGATGCGCTTGAAGACCGGCCGGACACCGAGCGCCCGCCGCTTCTTCGCGACCTCGCCCGCGCCCTGCCCGGTCAGCTCGCCCAGCCTCTCGTCGGAGAAGCCCTTCTTCTTGAGGTCGATCAGCGCCTTGGCGTCCTTCGGCAAACCGCTCTTGCGCAGGTCGGCCTCGATCTTCACCAGCTGCTCGATCTGGCGCAGGAACCACGGCTCGAACTTCGACGCCTGGGCGATCTCCTCGACCGTGAGGCCGTGCCGGAACGCCTGGGCGATCACGAGGATGCGGTCGGGCGTCGGCGTCGCGAGCGCGCCCACGATCGCCGACTTCTCCGGCGCGCCCTTGATCTCCATCTCGTTGAGGCCGGTCAGGCCGGTCTCCATCGAGCGTAACGCCTTCTGCAGCGACTCCTGGAAGGTGCGCCCGATCGACATCGCCTCGCCGACGCTCTTCATCGACGTCGTGAGCAGCGCTTCCGCTCCCGGGAATTTCTCAAAGGCGAAGCGCGGCATCTTGGTGACGACGTAGTCGATCGTCGGCTCGAAGGAGGCCGGGGTTTCTCCGGTGATGTCGTTCAGGAGTTCGTCGAGCGTGTAGCCGATGGCCAGTCGCGCGGCGACCTTGGCGATCGGGAAGCCCGTCGCCTTCGAGGCCAGCGCCGAGGACCGCGACACGCGCGGGTTCATCTCGATCACGACCATGCGGCCGGTCTGAGGATCGACCGCGAACTGCACGTT
>SCVT01000257.1 GCA_004296815.1 Reyranella sp.
ATCGAGCCCGCCAGCCTGAAGGCGATCCCGCTCTTCGCGAACGTCGCGCTGGACGACATCGAGAAGATGTATCCGCTGTTCGGCACGGAGCACGTCGCCGCCGGCCAGACGGTGATCCGCCAGGGCGCCCACGGCGACAAGTTCTTCATCATCGTCCGTGGCAAGGTGTCGGTCGACGTCGAGACGGAGGGTGCGCCGGCCAGGCAGGTCGCGACCCTGGCCGACGGCGACTTCTTCGGCGAGATGTCACTCCTGTCGCACGCGCCGACGACGGCGACCGTGACCACCCTGCAGCCGACGATCTTCCTGACCTTGCGCCGCGACCATTTCCGGCGCTTCGTCCATCGCTATCCGTCCATGCGCGACGCCATCCAGCTCGTCGCGAGCGAGCGACGGCACTAGTTCGACACTCAGCCGTTCTGTGTGCCGTCCTGGTAGCCGCCGCCGATGCGCCGGCCCGGCGCCAGCAGGCCCTGGCCGGGGACATAGTTGATCTCGAGGCGCACGCCGTCGGGATCCTCGAACAGGATCGAGTAGTAGCCCGGCGCATAGGCGTCCTCGCGAGGCTCGCGCACGATGTGCGCGCCGATCGCCTTCAGGAAGGCGAAGGCTTCGTCGATGTCCTCGCGGCTGCGCGCCCGCCAGCAGTGGTGATGAAGGCCCACGGTCCCTTGGTTGAACTTTTGGCCCGCGTTCTCGGGCGAGGGCGCATGGATGCCGAAGCCTGTGCGTCCGCCCACGCCGTAGAAGGTGTTGTAGGTGTCGGCGACGATGGTCATGCCGAGGAACGGCAGCAGCTTGCCGTAGAAGGCGCGGGCCGCCGCGAAGTCGCCGGCGGTGATGAAGGTGTGGGCGACGCCGTTGACCTGCATGAGTTGTCTCCTGGTCAGCCGCCGTTGCCGGACCCGAACTGGATGCCCCAGTGGCCATCCTTGTTCGTGACGACGTAGAGCGAGAAATACTTGCCGATGGCCGACCCATCCTTGCGGTAACGGGTGAAGTCGACGGCGACATGCGCCTTGCCTTGGCTGGCGAAGACGACCTGCGTACGGTCCCATTTCGTGTGGTCCCAGCCGTCCGCCGAGACGGTGTTCAGGAAGTTCTCGAAGCGATAGTCCGCGGGCGTCTCGTAGCGGACGAGCGTGCCCCTGGCGCCGATACGGGCATGCGGGAAGTTGAAGGCGTCGCGGATCGCTTCGGTGTTCCGCGCGTTCAGCGCCACTAGATAGCGGTCGACGGCCGCCAGGGCCTCACGCTCGACATCGGCCGATGACATGCTCGTTCCTCCGCTTCAGGCTTCGCCCAGGAGCGCATCATAGCCCCGTTCGCTGAGCTTCAGCACGCAGACGCCGTTGCCGAACGGATCGGCGAGGCCGGCGATGCGTCCGAACGGGGCGGTCGCGGCGGGGCGTTCCAGAACGGCGCCGGCCTTTACCGCACGTTCGACCGCGGCATCGACATCGTCGACCAGCACGTCGAGATGGACCGGCGTCCAGTGCCGCTCGTAGCGACGCTTGTCGCCGCCGGCGCCGACGGTGCCGGCCTCTTTGGTCAAGAGATAGAGAGGGGCGGGCCAGCCGAGCAGCTCGGCAAAGCCTCCGAAGTGGCGGCTGACCTTGAGGCCGAATGCCTGGGTGTAGAAGCGGATGGCCGCGTCGAGGTCCGGCACGTCGATGTTGATCATCAGGGACATGCCGAGAGCCTGCCGCCCCGGTGTGCTCGGGGCAAACGGCGATTGCTTATCCAAGGGTCAGCTTTTCTCGCGTCCGAAAGCCGCGAGCGGAAGCAGACTCAGATCACCCGCTGCGTTCGCGAGAAGGCCATGTAGAGCTCGTGCGCGCGGGCGGCGATCGGGCCGGGCTGCAGGTCGAGGCTCTCGAAGCGGCTGACCGGCTGCACCTTGCCGGCGTTGCCGGTGGTGAAGAGCTCGTCGGCGTCCTCGAGGTCGGCCACGCTCACCGTGCGCTCCTCGACCGTGATGCCGGCCGAACGCAGCAACTTCACTGTGCGGTTGCGCGTGATGCCGGCGAGGAAG
>SCVT01000258.1 GCA_004296815.1 Reyranella sp.
AGGTGATCTATCCGGCGGTGAGCAACTGGTCGGCCTGGCAGACGCAGCGCGCGCTCGACATCCAGGAGCGCAACAACTGGGCGCGCCTGCAGGTGATCCAGCCGATGTACAGCCTGGTGAAGCGCCAGGCCGAGGTCGAGCTGCTGCCGATGGCCGAGGCCAACGGCGTCGGCGTCATCCCCTACAGCCCGGCCGCGGCGGGGCTTCTGTCGGGCAAGTATTTCGGCCAGGCGAGCGGCCGGCTCAAGACCAACAAGATGTACGAGGCGCGCTACGGCGAGGAATGGGCGTTCCAGACGGCCGAGAAGTATGTGGCGCTGTGCAAGGCGAAGGGCCTGCATCCGGTGAGCGCGGCGATCGCCTGGGTGGCGACACACCCGGCGGTGACGGCACCGATCATCGGCGCCCGCAACCTCGACCAGCTCAAGGACTCGCTGGCCGCCATCAAGGTCGACATGACTCCGGCGCTGCGCCGCGAGATCGCCGATCTCTCGCGCACGCCGCCGCCCGCGACCGACCGTCTGGAAGAGCAGAAGCCGCCGGCGGCTTAGAGCGAGGGTCGCCGCAACGCGGCGGAGCGCCAGCGCAGTCAGGCGTCGGCGGTGACTGGCGCCTCGCTGCCGCAATGGCTGCAGGCGGGGCTCGCCATGGCACGGAGCCCACGGCAACCCGGACAGACGCCGAGATCGAACTTCGAGAGCTGCAGCGGCGGCGCGCTCTCCGTCGCCGGTGCGGCGAAGAGATCGCGCAGGGTCTCGCGCCAGCTCACGTGTCGATTCCTTGGCCCGGCCTGTCGCAGACGTCGATCCATTCCGCGCCGACCAGCTCGGCCATGCGCGCGGGCGCGATGCGGAGCGCGGAGTTGGTCGAGCCGGCCGCGGGCACGACCTCGTCGAATGCCTTGAGCGAGACGTCGCAATAGACGGGAAGGGCGGTCGCGAGGCCGAACGGACAGACGCCGCCCACCGGATGGCCGGTCGCGGCCACGACCTCGTCGGCCGAGAGCATGCGCGGCTTGCCGCCCAGCACGTCCTTGATCTTGCGGTTGTTCAGCCGCGCATCGCCCGCCGTCACGATCAGCAGCGTGCGGTCCTTGATGCGCAGCGACAGCGTCTTGGCGATCTGGGCCGGCTCGACGCCGTGGCCGCGCGCGGCCATCTCGACGGTGGCGGTGCTGCCCTCAAGCTCGACGATCGCGATATCGGGCGCGTGGGTTTCGAGGAACGAGCGGACGGACTCGACGGTCATGCGGCAACCTTTTAGCGTCGCAGCCCAATAAGGGTAAAGGGAAGGACGCCTCCATGCCGGTCATCGACGCCCAGGTCCATTGCTACGAGCGCAACCACCCGGGCCGGCCGTGGGCCGCCGTCCTCGCCGGGCCGCCGGAAGTGACCGGCCCCGACATGATCAAGGCGATGGATGCAGTCGGCGTCGACGGCGGGCTGCTGGTCTCGGTCTACACGATGTACCGCTGGGACGAGAGCTATGCGGTCGATGTGCAGAAGGCCTATCCCGGCCGCTTCGGCGTCATCAAGCCGGTCAACGCCAACGACCCCAAGGTCGCCGAGACCATCACCGACTGGGCGAAGAAGGACGGCACCGTCGCCTGCCGCATCATGTTCACGCCGGAGATCTCGACCGATGCGGCCGATCCCGGCATCAACCGCGTGCTCTCGACCGCGGGCAAGAACGACCTGCCGGTGAACCTGATGGCGCGCGGGCGGCTGGAGCAGGTGGCTGAGCTCGCCAAGCGCAACCCCGACACGACGCTGGTCATCGACCATCTCGGCCTCGAGCAGCCCTTCGTGCCGCCGGCGCCCAAGGAGCCGTGGAAGGAGCTGTCGAAGCTGCTGGCGCTCGCCAAGCATCCCAACGTCGTGGTGAAGATCACCGGCGCCTGCACGCTGAGCCACGAGAGCTTTCCCTACAAGGACATCCGCGAGCCGCTCGGCCGCATCTTCGATGCCTTCACGCTCGACCGCTGCATGTGGGGCACCGACTGGACGCGCGCCGTGAACCTGCTCACCTACAAGGATGGCGTCGATTCCTTCAGAGCGAAGGACTGGCTGAGCGATTCCGACCGCGCCAAGCTGATGGGCGGCTCGCTGCAGAAGATCTACGGCTGGTCGCCGAAGAAGTAGCGTCCGCTAGGGGAGGCTGGCACTTCCGCCGCCAAGTGGGCGCTGCATCAGGACCGAGTCGACCCAGCGGCCGAACTTGAAGCCCACGGCGTCGAGCTTGCCGATCTGCTTGAAGCCCTGGCTGGCGTGCAGGCCAATCGAGCCTGCGTTGCCGCTGTCGCCGATCACGGCCAGCATCTGCCGCCAAGGCCCGCCCTCGCAGCGCTTCACCAGCAGGCCAAGCAAGGCGCGGCCGATGCCGTGGCCGGCAAGGCCGTCGCGCACATAGACCGAGTCCTCGATCGTGTGGCGGTAGGCCGGGCGCGGCCGGTACGAGGAGGCATAGCTGTAGCCCACGACCCGGCCGTCCATCTCGGCCACGAGATAGGGCAGGCCGATCTTCAGCACCGACTCGCGCCGTCCGATCATCTCGGCGACCGAGGGCGCCGTCTCCTCGAAGCTCGCGAGCCCGTGCAGCACGTGGTGGGCGTAGATCTGCTGCACGGCGGACATGTCGGCTTCCCGTGCGTCGCGCACGGTCACGGCCGTTTTCATCGTCGGACCTCCAACATCGGCCTCCTCGCGCGTGAGGCCGATATCGGCCAGCAGGCGATCATCGAGGTTGCGGAGCGCCGCGCGCTGCCGGGCGCGTGACCAGGGTGAACCGCCGATGTACCGACCGATCTCCACGATGAGGCCTCCGACTGCGCAACGACGCGACATGACGGCAGGGTGGCGGAGCGGGTACCATAAGTGAAATTTTGTGATCTTATGAGATCCATAAGGATCTGTTTGGGATGCGCGGCCTCAACCTCGACCATCTGCAGGCGTTCGCCGAAGTCGTGCGGCTGGGCTCGTTCTCGGCCGCCGCGGCGCGCCTCAACCTGACCCAGCCCGCGATCAGCCAGCAGGTCGGCCAGCTCGAGAGGAAGCTCGGCGTGAAGCTGGTCGAGCGCATGGGCCGCCGCGCGATGCCGACCGCGGCGGGTGCCGAGCTGCTGGAGCATACGGCGCGCCTCGACGGCGCGGTCGCCGCGACGCTGGAATCGCTGGCACGGTTCGCGAGCGGCGAGGTGGGGCGGGTGCGGCTGGGCACCGGCGCGACAGCTGCCATCTTCCGCCTGCCACCGATGCTCAGGTCGCTGCGGCGCAAGCTGCCGGAGCTCGAGATCACCATCGCGACTGGCAACACCTCGGACGTGGTGAAGGCCGTGCAGGACAATGCGCTCGACGTGGCGCTCGTCACCCTGCCGGTGAGCGGCCGCAATCTCGAGATCACGCCGGTGCTCGACGACGAGTTCGTGGCGGTGACGGCCAAGGATGGTGTCGCGCTGCCGGCACGCGTGACGCCCGCGGTGCTCGCCCGCCTGCCGGTGATAATGTTCGAGCCCGGCGGGCAGACGCGCCTCGTCACCGACCAGTGGTTCTTCCAGGGTGGCGTCGAGCTTCGCCCGAAGATGGCGCTGGGCAGCGTCGAGGCGATCAAGCGGCTGGTGGGCGCTGGCCTCGGTTGCGCCGTCCTTCCGAAGGTGGCGGTGCAGGAGCCGGGCGATCGAAGGAGCCTCGTCGTGCGACCGCTGTCGCCGCGCCTCTACCGCAAGCTCGCGATCGTGGTCCGCCGCGACAAGGTCCTGCAGAGGGGCCTGCGCGAGACGATCAAGGCGTTGCGCGAGCTGCGCTCTACAGCGCCTTGAGGGCGTCCTGCACTTCGTTGACGTGGCCCGCGACCTTGACCTTGCGCCAGACCTTGGCGACGACGCCGTCCTTGTCGATCAGGAAGGTCGCGCGGTCGATGCCCATGTACTTGCGGCCGTAGAGGCTCTTCTCGATCCACGTCCCGTACTTCTCGCAGACCTTGCCGTCCTCGTCGGAGACCAGCGGGAAGTTGAGGTCGTACTTGGCCTTGAACTTGTCGTGGCGTGCGACGCTGTCCTTGGAGACGCCGATCACCTGCGCCTTCAGCTTCTTGAAGGCGGCGGCGCCATCACGGAAGCCGCAGGCCTCGGTGGTGCAGCCCGGCGTGTCGTCCTTGGGATAGAAGTAGAGCACGACCGGCTTACCGCGCAGCTCCGAGAGCTTGAGCTTGCCGCCGCCGTCGGTCGCGGCCGTGAAATCGGGAGCCTTCTTGCCTTCGACCACGCTCATTTCTCTCTCCTGGGCTGCCAGCCGGCGGCACGCGCCGGCGCCTCGACCATACGTTCGTATATAGCACGCACCGCCTTGGCTTCCGCCTCGATCCGCGCCCGCAGCTCGGGAAGATCCCGGGCGCCCTCGATCACGGCGATCAGGCGCTGCTGGCCCTCCGGCGCCTTCGTTTCGTCGAAGGCGGCCTCGTCGGCGTTCAGGGTGAGGCGCAACAGGCTCTGGACGTCGGAGAGCAAGGTGCGCGTCTCGCAGAGCCGCTCGGTGTCTGCCTTGTCGATCAGGCTGGCGGCCGCCATGCGCCGCAACATCTCGGCGGGATGGGGGTCGAGGATGTCGGGCCGTGCCGCCGCGTGACGGAGCGCCAGGTATTGCGCCACGAAGTCGATGTCGAACAGGCCGCCGGGCAGGTGCTTGAAGTCCCAGGCGCTCTTGGGCGGCGCGTGCTGGGCGATGCGGTCGCGCATGTCGGCCACGTCG
>SCVT01000259.1 GCA_004296815.1 Reyranella sp.
CAGGCGTTCTTCACCAGATTCAGGAACACCTGGATGAGCTGGTCGCGGTCGCCGTGCACGTCGGGCAGCGACGGGTCGTAGGTTTCGACGAAGCGCACGCCCTTGCCGAAGCCGTTTTGCGACAGCCGGCGCACATGGTTCAGCACCTGGTGAATGTTGACTGGCCCGCGCTCGATCGGGCGGCCGTCGGCGAACGCCTCCATGCGATCGACGAGGGCGACGATGCGGTCGGTCTCCTCGCAAATCAGGCTGGTGAGCTCGCGCTCCGAATCCGGGACCGACTGCTCGAGGAGCTGGGCCGCGCCGCGAATGCCGGACAGCGGGTTCTTGACCTCGTGCGCCAGCATGGCGGCCAGCGCGCTCACCGAGCGGGCGGCGCTGCGATGCGACATCTGGCGGTCGATGTTGCGGGCGATGCTCTGCTCGACCAGCGAGACGGCGATCAGGCCGTCGCTCTCCACGATCGGTGAAAGCCTGAGCGCACAGAAACGGTTGCCGATGCGTGGCGAGGCGAGCGTCACGCCGTTCTCGGCGACGGCGCCGCCGGTCGCCATGACCTGCTCGAGCAGCGAGAAGAGCGGCGTGTCGTCCGGCACGAACTCGGTCAGCGGATGGGCGACCAGGCGGGCGCGGCCGACGCCGAAGAACTGCTCCGCGGAGAGGTTGGCGTAGTGGATCATGCCCGTGGCATCGACGACGACGACGGCCTCCGAGAGCGAGTCGAGGATCGCCGCCGGAAACTGGTCGAGCATGCCGTTCGGGCGTTTGAGGGGGCGAAGCGCCATCTAGGCGGCCTGCCGCTCGAGGGCGGGCAGGAAGAACGCTGCGAGCATCGCCCGGACCTTCGTGGGGTCCGGCTCGCGGTTCACGGCAGCGCGGAAATCGGCCGACGCCGGCAGGCCCTTGGAGTACCAGCCGAGATGCTTGCGGGCCATGCGGACGCCGGTCTCGGCGCCGTAATGCTCGAGCATCGCTTCGAAGTGCGCCCGCACGGTCGCGTACTGCTCGGCGAGCGAGGGATCGGCCAAGCGCTCGCCAGTGCGCAGGTAGTGGATCGCCTGGTTGAGGAACCAGGGGCGACCGTAGGCGCCGCGGCCGATCATGACGCCGTCAGCGCCGGACTGCTCCAGCGCCTGGTCGACGTCGTCGAGCGTGTTGATGTCGCCGTTGGCGATCACCGGCAGCTTCGTCGCGGCCTTCACGTCGCGGATGAATGCCCAGTCGGCGTGGCCGTCGTAGAACTGGCAGCGCGTGCGGCCGTGCACGGTCAGCATCCGGATGCCGCACGCCTCGGCGATCCGCGCCAGGTTCGGCGCGTTGCGGTTGGTCGAGTCCCAGCCGGTGCGCATCTTCAGCGTCACCGGCAGCTTCACGGCCTTCACGGTCGCCTCGAGGATCTTCGCGGCATGCACCTCGTCGCGCATCAGCGAGGAGCCGGCATGGCCGTTCACGACCTTCTTCACCGGGCAGCCGAAATTGATGTCGATGATCGCCGCACCACGGTCCTCGTTGAGCTTGGCTGCCTCCGCCATGACTTCGGGCTCGCAGCCGGCGAGCTGGACCGACATCGGGAACTCCTCGGGGGAGTTCTTGGCCATCAGCAGCGTCTTGCGGTTCTCGCGGACCATCGCGGCCGACGCGATCATCTCGGATACGACGAGGCCCGCCCCGCCCTGCTTCACCATCCGGCGAAACGGCATGTCGGTGACACCCGACATGGGGGCCAGGATCACCGGGTCGTCGATGCGGACCGGGCCGATGTCGACGGGCTGAAGGCGAGGTGCGCTATTCATGTCCTGATCAGTTTATAGGCATCTTGTGCAGTGCACAATAATTGGGCGAGCAATAGCGGGTCCCGTCGGGACGCGCAAGCGTCGGAAGTGCGCACCCTGTAAATCCGGTGTTATCTAGGCCTCGTGCCCACTTGTACCGCCCTGATCGTCGCGGCCGGCCGCGGCAGCCGCTTCGGCGGCCCGCTGCCCAAGCAATATGCCCTTCTAGGCGGCCAGCCGGTCCTGCGCCGCACCATCGAGGCGTTCCGGGCGGCCAGCGCGATTCAGGCCATCGTGGTCGTGATCGCTCCCGGCGACGACAGCCACTATGGGGCGGCGACCGCCGGTCTCGACTTGCCGCCGCCGATCCCGGGCGGAAGCAGCCGCCAGCAGTCCGTCCTGAACGGGCTCGAGGCGCTGGCCGCCTCGCCTCCGGACTTCGTTGCCATCCACGATGCCGCCCGCCCCTTCGTGCGGCCGGCGGAGATCGCGGCCTGTCTGGAAGCCGCTTCGGCGCCAGGCACGGACGGCGCCGTGCTGGGCATCCCGCTGGCCGACACCTTGAAGCGGGTCGGCGACGCCAACGCCGTCACCGAGGCGGTGCCGCGCCGCGACCTCTGGCGGGCGCAGACGCCGCAGATCTTCAGGTTCGCACCGCTGCTCGCCGCGCATCGCGCCGCCGCGTCGCTGGGCGCGGCCGAAGCGACGGCGCTGACCGACGATGCCGCCGTCGCCGAGCGCGCGGGCCTCAGGATTGTCATGGTCGAAGGCAGCGAGGATAACCGCAAGATCACCACGGCCGACGATCTCCGCTTCGACTTCATGGAAACACGCACCGCCTTCGGCTTCGACGTCCACGGCTTCGCTCCGGGTGACAAGGTCATGCTGGGCGGCATCGCCGTGCCGCACGGGCAGGCGCTCGCCGGTCATTCCGATGCCGACGTCGCGCTGCATGCGCTGACCGATGCGGTGCTGGGCACGATCGGCGCCGGCGACATCGGCAAGCACTTCCCTCCCTCCGATCCGCAGTGGCGCGGCGCATCGTCCGACCGCTTCCTGCGTCATGCCGCCGATCTCGTCTCCCGGCGCGGCGGCCGCATCGTTCATCTCGACGTCACCATCGTCTGCGAAGCCCCGAAGGTCGGCCCGCATCGTGCCGCCATGGTCGAGAGCATCGCGCGGATCGCAGGCGTCGCGCCCGATCGCGTGAGCGTAAAGGCCACGACGACCGAGGGGCTGGGCTTCACCGGCCGCCGCGAAGGCATCGCGGCGCAGGCCGTCGCCACTGTCGAGCTCCCTGCAAGCTGAGGCGTAACGATGTTCGATCACGAAATGAGAGATGCCGCCGAACGCGTGCTGTTCGCCTGCCGCAAACGCGGCTTCAAGGTCGTCACTGCCGAGTCCTGTACCGGCGGGCTGATCGCCGCGACGCTGACCGCCATCGCCGGCTCCTCCGACGTCGTCGATCGCGCCTTCGTCACCTACTCCAACGAGGCCAAGCGCGAGATGATCGGCGTGCCGTGGGACGCGATCCTGGGCCACGGTGCCGTGAGCGATCCCGTGGCGCGCGCGATGGCGACGGGCGCGCTGGCGCGCTCGAACGCGACCTTGGCAGTGTCGGTCACGGGAGTCGCCGGGCCAGGCGGCGGCACGGCGGAAAAGCCGGTCGGGCTCGTGCATTTCGGCGTGGCCCGCACGGGCTTCGACACGATCGCCGAGCGCCACGTGTTTCCCGGAGACCGCGACGCCATACGCCGCGTCACCGTTGTCACCGCACTGACGATGCTGGGGTCGCTGGCCGAGCGTTAGCAGGCCGTCCGTAGAGCTGCGCGGCACGCGCCTCGAAGGCCGAGACCATCCGCTTCACGGCTTCGCCGAACAGGAGCTGCACGGTCTTCTGCAGCAGCATCGAGCGGAAATCGAACTCCAGCTCGAAGTCGATCAGCGTGCCTTCGGCGTGGGGCTGGAAGACCCACCGGCTCTTCAGCAGCCGGAACGGCCCCTCGATCCCGGTCGTGTCAATCCTCGGTCCACCCGGATCGTCGGGCGCGAGCACGACACGCGACACGAACTTCTCGTGGAACGGGCCGAAACCGATCGCCAGCTCGGCGATCTCCACCGTCGCGCTCTCGCGCCGGCGGATCCGCGCAGCGTGGCACCACGGCAGGAACTCGGGGTAACGGGCGACGTCGGCCACCAGCTCGAAGAGCTGTCGTGGCGGATAGATGACGACGCGGCGTTCGGAATGGCGAGTCGACAAGAGAGCGTCAGCCCCCGAGTTGGGCCGCGCGCGCAGCCTTCAGCCGCGCGAAGTCGTCACCCGCATGATAGCTGGAGCGGGTCAGCGGCGAGGCCGAGACCATGAGGAAGCCCTTGGCCCGCGCCATCTGGGCGAGCTCGCTGAACTCGGCCGGCGTCCAGAATCGGTCGAGCGCGGCGTGCTTGGGCGTCGGCTGCAGGTACTGCCCGACCGTCAGGAAGTCGACGTCGGCGGCCCGCAGGTCGTCCATGACCTGCAGGATCTCCTCGCGCGTCTCGCCGAGGCCTACCATCAGGCCGGACTTTGTGAACATCGAGGGATCAATCTCCTTCACCCGCGCGAGCAGCCGCAGCGACGTGAAGTAGCGCGCGCCCGGCCGGATGGTCGGATAGAGCCGCGGCACGGTCTCGAGATTGTGGTTGAAGACGTCGGGCCGCGCGGCGACCACCGCCTCGATGGCGCCGGGCTTGCGCATGAAGTCGGGCGTCAGCACCTCGACGGTCGTGGTCGGCGCGGAACGATGCAGCGCGGTGATCACCTCGGCGAAGTGCCCTGCCCCGCCATCGTCCAGGTCGTCGCGGTCGACCGAGGTCACCACGACATGGCCGAGGCCGAGCTTGCCGACCGCTTCGGCGATGTTCGCCGGCTCGTGCGGGTTGAGCGCGCCCGGCTTGCCGGTCGCCACGTTGCAGAAGGCGCAGGCCCGCGTGCAGGTCTCGCCCATGATCATGAAAGTCGCGTGCTTCTGCTTCCAGCACTCGCCGATGTTCGGGCAGGCCGCCTCTTCGCAGACGGTCGAGAGACCGTACTGCCGCATCAGCTTCTTGGTCTCGGCGTACTCCGGCGAGTTCGGCGCACGCACCCTGATCCATTCCGGCTTGCGCGGAATGGGATTGTCCGGCCGGTGCGCCTTCTCGGGATGGCGCTCCGCCCGGCTCAGGGAGACTTTGTCGAGGGTCCCGTCCATGACGGCCTAGATATGGAGCGTCCGGCCGTACGCCGCCAGTACCGACTCGTGCATCATCTCGGACAGGGTGGGATGCGGGAACACCGTGGCCATCAGTTCGGCCTCCGTGGTCTCCAAGGTCTTGGCGACACTGTAGCCCTGGATCAGCTCGGTCACCTCGGCGCCGATCATGTGGGCGCCCAAGAGCTCGCCGGTCTTGGCGTCGAAGATCGTCTTGATGAAGCCTTCGGGCTCGCCGAGCGCGATCGCCTTGCCGTTGCCGATGAACGGGAACTTGCCGACCTTGAGCTGCAGGCCCTTGGCCTTGGCCGCCGCTTCGGTGAGGCCGATGCTCGCGACCTGCGGCTGGCAATAGGTGCAGCCCGGGATGTTCTCGGTCTTCATCGGGTGCACGCCCTTCACGCCGGCGATCTTCTCGACCACCAGCACGCCCTCGTGCATCGCCTTGTGCGCAAGCCACGGCGGACCGGCGACGTCGCCGATCGCATAGACACCCGGCTCGCCGGTGAAGCCCCACTGGTCGATCACGATGTGGGTCTTCTCGACCTTCACCTTCGTGCCTTCGAGGCCCAGGTTCTCGACGTTGCCCACGATGCCGACGGCGCTGATCACGCGATCGACGGTGATCTGCTCGCTCCTGCCGCCAACCGTGATCGTGGCGGTCACGTTGTTGGCGCCCTTCTTCAGATTCGACACCGCCGCGCTCGTCAGGATCTTCATGCCCTGCTTCTCGAACGCGCGCTTGGCGAAGGCCGAGACTTCCTCGTCCTCGACGGGGAGAATGCGGTCCATCACCTCGGCGACGGTCACCTCGGCGCCCATGGTGCGGTAGAAGCTCGCGAACTCGATGCCGATCGCGCCCGAGCCGATCACCAGCAGCGACTTCGGGAACTCCGGCGGCACCATCGCTTCCTTGTAGCTCCACACCAGCTTGCCGTCGGACTCGAGGCCGGGAAGCTGGCGCGCGCGGGCACCGGTCGCCAGGATCACGTTCTTGTAGGAGAGCGTCGCGCTGCTCTTGTCGTTCAGGGCGACGGCAAGCTTGCCAGCCCCCGCGAGCCTGGCCGTGCCGTCGAAGACCGTGATCTTGTTCTTCTTCATCAAGCCTTTGACGCCGTTGCTGAGCTGGTTCGCGACCTTGCGCGAGCGCTCGACGATCTTCTTGGCGTCGTACGACACGTCCTTGACCGACAGGCCGAAGGAATCGGCATGCTTGATGAGGCTGTAGACCTCCGAGGTGCGCAGCAGCGCCTTGGTCGGGATGCAGCCCCAGTTGAGGCAGATGCCGCCCATGTGTTCGCGCTCGACGACCGCGGTCTTGAGACCGAGCTGCGCGGCGCGGATGGCGGCAACGTAGCCGCCCGGCCCGCCGCCCACGACGATGAGATCGAAGCTGGTGTCGGCCATGATCCGCTCCTACGCCAGCATCGCGGCAGGCTGTTCGACGTAGCTCCTGAGCGTCTGCAGGAACTGCGCGCCCATGGCGCCGTCGACGACCCGGTGATCCACGGCGAGCGTGCAGTTCATCATGTTGCGCACGACGACCTGCCCCTTGCGTACCACCGCCCGCTCCTCGCCGGCGCCGACCGCGAGGATCATCGCCTGCGGCGGGTTGATGATGGCGGCGAAGTCCTTCACGCCGAACATGCCGAGGTTGGAGATGGTGAAGCCACCGCCCTGGAACTCCTCGAGCTTCAGCTTGCCCACCTTGGCCCGCGCCGCGAGGTCCTTCATCTCGGTCGCGATCTGCGCCAGGCCCTTCATGTCGGCGTTGCGCACGATCGGTGTGATCAGACCGCGGTCGGTGGCGACGGCGACCGATATGTCGACCGCGCCGTACTGGACCATCTCGTCCTCGGTCCACGAGGCGTTGCAGTCGGGATGATCGCGCAGGGCCTTGG
>SCVT01000023.1 GCA_004296815.1 Reyranella sp.
AGTCCGACCGGAAGGTCAGCCACGTCCTGTCGCTGCTCGATCCGGACAGGGCCGTCACCGAGGCCTTCCAGGGCTACGGCGACCATCACCGCACCACGCTGCGTTTCCACGATGTCATCGACGCAGAGGCGGGCAAGGTGATGCCCCGGCCGCAGCATGTCGCTGAGATCATTGCCTTCGGTCGCGAGCTCAGCGGATCGCGGGAGGGCCGCGCGGACGGCCATCTGCTGGTCCATTGCCATATGGGCATTTCACGCTCGACCGCAGCCATGCTCACGCTGCTGGCGCAGATCAATCCCGACGAGGATGAGGATTCGCTCTTCCGGAGGCTGCGCGCCATTCGCCCGCGCGCCTGGCCGAATTCGGTGATGATCGGCTTCGCCGACGAAGCTCTGGGACGGCAAGGCCGCCTCGTCGATGGATTGCGCCGCCACTATCGCCATCAGGTCGGCGCCCAGCCCGACCTGGCGCGATGGATGGTCGAACTCGGCCGCGAGCGCGAAGTCCGGATGGCCGACTGAGCCTAGCGCGGCGCCATGAACTTGTAGCTCGCTTGCAGGAACACGCCGTAGCGATCGGTCTCGACCTCGAAGATGTTGGTCGGGGTCGAGGTCTCGTAGGCGTAGCTGCTCCACATCGACCAGTAGCGGCCGCCGATGCCGATGCCGAATTTCTCCGTGGCCATGTAGGTCAGGATCAGCTCGGCCTGCACGCCTTTCCCGTAGCCCTGAACGGGGAAGAAGATGTTGCGGACGCGGTGGATGTCGAGGCCGTCGTACTTCACGTAGGGCAGCCAGGCGAAGTCGCCGGCGATCTTCAGCCGGTCGAAGATCGTCGCTTCGGCCGAGACGCCGACGCGGACCGACTGCCAGGCGTCGATCTGGCTGATGCCGTTCGTGGTCGGAGGGATCGGCGGCTGGGAGCAGACGCCGGAGGAGGTGGCCACGAGCTGGTCGCAGCCCATGGCGTTCATCGTCGTCTCGTAGCGGTTGTAGCCCACGAAGACGCCGACCTTGTGGTCGCGGCCGCGCATCACGTTGTAGCCGATGTCGCCGGTGATGTAGTGCAGCGTTCCGTTGAGGTCGGACTCGGTGACCTCGAAGCCGGTCGGCACGGCGCCGAGCTCCGAGTTGAGGCCCCAATCCTCGTCGTACATCTTGCCCTTGCTGAGGCCGCCGGCGCCGACGAAGCCCTTCACGAAGACGCCGAACGGCGCATCGGCGCGCGCGAAGAGCTCGCCCGACTGGCCGATCACGTCGCGATAGGTGAGGCGCGAGACGAGCTGGTTGGGGCTGCCGTTCTGGTTCTGGTAGCGGCCGGAGGAGTACCAGAAGCGCGTGCCGACATCGAACTCCCAGCCCGGCACGAAGGGCGGCTCGTCGGCCGCGGCGGATGACAGGGAGGCGGGCGTGTCCTTCGCGGGGCCGCCGAAGCGGTAGTTGAGGCCGACCTTGGCGATGTGCAGGTTCTGCGTCATCGCCGAGGAGCCGCCCGAGCCCAGGTTGGTGACGACGCCGGTCTCCGAGACGTCGGTGACCTGGGGTGTGACGAGGCTCATGCCGCTGAAATGGTGATAGTCGTACTCGAACTTCATCGACCAGCGCGGCGAGAAGGCATACTCGACGCCGGCGCCGATCGTGGGACCGAAAGCGCCGATGCTGCCGCTGGTCGGCGCGGGCTGGTTGGGGTCGTCGGAGAAGGTGATGCCCTGGGCGATGTAGCCGGGGTCGAGGAACGACACGGTGGCCGGGTTCATCGAGACGCTCGAGCGCAGCCACGAGACGCCCGCCTTGCCGAAGAGCATGGTGCGGCCCTGCGGCTGGGTGAGGAAGCCGACCCTGCCGGCCAGGGTCGCGAGTTCCTGCGGCTGCACCTTGCAGTTGGAGCCGGTGACGGTGGTCGAGGGCTGCAGGCAGGTGTTGCTGCCCGAGCCGCCGAGGAAGGAATACTCGCCCTCGATGCCCAAGACCCATTGCGGCGCGACCCGCTGGTTGTAGCCGGCCTGGAAGCCCGCCAGCGCGCCGCCCGCCGTGACGCTGCCGCCGTAGATCGGCGGACCGTTGGGATCGTTGAAGCTGGTGGTCGAACTCAGCATGCCGAGATGGCCGCCGAGGAAGAAGCCTGTCCAGTTGATCTCGTCGGCGGCCATCGCCGGAGCGGCCGCTGCCGTTGCGACCACGAATACGGCCGCGAGCGTCCTGAAATGCACGCCTCTCTCCCCCGATACCGTTACGCGACGCGAAGGAGGCTGCGGCCTTCGTGTCGGGAGTCACTCTAGGCGTGCTGCATGCGCGATGATACGCGCACACCGCCGCATGTTGTTCATGTACGATAGGTGACGCAGCGGTGAGGTATAGTCCGGCATGCTTCGACTTCTTGGAATGTCAGTCCTCTTCGGGCTGATCGGCGTGATCGTGCTGCCGATCGTCGTGTTCTTTACCGTGCTGATCGCCGCGTACGCGCTCGACCCGCGCTGCGGCACGCCGGGCGACTCCGGCGGCTGCGAGATGGGCGCGGCGGTCATGGGCTTCGCCTCGGCGGGACCAGGATTGGCGATCGGCGTGGCCCTCGCGCTGTGGCGGCATTACCGCCAGCTGCGCGCCGCGAAGCCGCCGGCCGACGCGACCGAATGAGCGACCTCGACAGCCTGCTGAAGCGCCTGCAGGCGCTGCGCGCCAAGACGGTCGAGAACGGCTGCACCGAGGGCGAGGCGCTGGCGGCGGCCGAAAAGGTGGCGGAGCTGCTGGACCGCCACGACCTGTCGCTGAGCGACCTCGAGATCCGCGCGGCGCCCTGCGAGCGGCGGGTCTACGAGACGCACCTGAAGAAACGCATCCCGCTCGACGAGTGCATCGGCGCCATCGCCGCCTTCTG
>SCVT01000024.1 GCA_004296815.1 Reyranella sp.
TCGGTCGACTCCGTCACCACCATCGCCGAGGCGTAGGTGACGCGGCTGCCGCCCGTGAGGTTGCTGAAGCCGATGACGCTCGTGTCGCCGATCAGCACGGAGACCTTCTTGTAGTCGATGCCCAGGATTTCGGCCGTGATGTTGGCGGTCGACGCGCGGCTGCCGCCGATGTCGGGATGGCCGGTGATCACTACCACCGTGCCGTCCTCGTTGATGTTGACCTGCGCGCTCGATTCGCCGCCGGCGTTGAACCAGAAGCCCGAGGCGACGCCGCGGCCGTAGACCTTGCCGTTGCCTGCCTTCGGCAGCTTCTTCTTATAGTGATCGTGCGCCTTGGCCTGCTCGATCGTGTCGACGAAGCCGATGCGCGGATAGACCGGGCCATGCGCGGCCTTGGTGCCCTCACGTGCGGCGTTCTTCAGCCGCAGCTCGAGCGGATCCATCTTGAGCGCCTCGGCGATCTCGTCGAGCACGCACTCGACGCCGTAGGCGCCGATCGGCGCGCCCGGCGCGCGGTAGGCCGCGACCTTCGAGCGGTTGGAGACGACGTCGAAGCCCATCGAGTGGACGTTCGGGATGTTGTAGGGCGCGAAGGCGCAACCTGCGGCGCCGCGGATCGGCGAGCCGGGGAGGGCGCCGGCCTGCAGGCAGAAGGTGCCTTGGGCGGCGACGAGCTTGCCGTCCTTGGTGGCACCGATCTTGATCTTGCTGGTCGAGCCCGAGGTCGGACCCGAAGCATGGAACACCTCGGTGCGGGTCATCACCATCTTCACCGGCCGGCCCGACTTCTTGGCCAGCATGAGCGCGACGGGCTCGAGGTAGATGATGGTCTTGCCGCCGAAGCCACCGCCGATCTCGGCGGGGATGGCGCGGATGTCGTTCTGCGGGATGCCCGTCAGGTAGGCGCACATGGCGCGGACCATGAACTGGCCCTGGCTCGAGCTCCAGATCGTGGCCTTGCCGTCGGAGACGCTGACCAGGCAGCTGTGCGGCTCGATGTAGCCCTGGTGCACCGGCTCGGTGCGGAAGGACCGCTCGATGACGACGTCGGCCTTGGCGAAGCCCTCATCGATGTCGCCGAGCTTGTGCTCGAGGGTGCCGGCGATGTTCGAGGGCTTGTCCTTGTACTTGATGAAATCGTGCAGGATCGGCGCATCGGGCTTCATCGCGGCGTCGACGTCGATGACGTGCGGCAGCACCTCGTACTCGACCTCGATCAGCTTGCACGCCTCGGCCGCGACCTTCTCGCTGATGGCGGCGACGGCGGCGATCGGATGGCCGTAGAACAATGCCTTCTCGCGCGCCATGACGTTGCGGCACATCCAGCGCATGTCCTGGATGCCCAGCATCACCGACTTGTCGAGCGGGAAGTTGACGATGTCCTTGTGCGTCACCACGGCCTTCACGCCGGGATAGGCTTCCGCCTTCTTGGTGTTGATCGACTTGATGCGCGCGTGGGCGTGCGGGCTGCGCAGCACCTTGCCCCACATCATGCCGGGCATGGTCGTGTCGGAGGAGTAGGCGGCGCGACCTGTCACCTTGTCGGCGCCGTCGGGACGGATCGTGCGCTGGCCGATCCACTTGTTGTCGTTCACGGGATTGCTGTCCTTGGTGCTCATCGTGCAGCTCCTCGCATGTCGGCGGCGGTTTCCATCACGGCGCGGACGATCTTGTCGTAGCCGGTGCAGCGGCAGAGATTGCCGGCGAGCCAGAAGCGGACCTCGTGCTCGGTCGGGTTGGGGTTGCGCTCGAGCAGCGACTTCGCCGCCATCAGCACGCCCGGTGTGCAGATGCCGCACTGGAGTGCGGCCATCTCGAGGAACTTGGTCTGCAGCGGGTGCAGCTCCTCGCCCGCCATGCCCTCGATGGTGCCGAGCTTCTGGCCCTCGGCCTCGGCCGCGAGCATCAGGCAGGAGCAGACGATGCGGTCGTTCACCGTGATGGTGCAGGCACCGCAGTCGCCCGAGCCGCAGCCTTCCTTGCTGCCGGTCAGGCCGAGCGGCCCGCGCAGCACATCGAGCATGCTCTGTTCGGCGTCGCAGAGGAACTCGTGCGGCTCGCCGTTGACGGTGGTGGAGACGTGGATCTTGGCCATGACGATTACTTTCCTCCCGCCCGCTGGGCGGCAATGGCGGCGGTGCGCTTGAGCAGCACGCCGGCAACCTGGGTGCGGTAGGCGATGGTCCCGCGCTTGTCGTCGATCGGACGGCAGGCGGCGCTGCAGGCCGCGGCGGCCTTGGCGAGTGCCGCGTCGTCCAGCTTGGAGCCGATCAGCGCCTTGGCCGCATCCTCTACCAGCAGCACCGTCGGGGCGACGGCACCCAGGCTGACGCGGGCGGCAGTGACGGTGCCCTTGTCGAGCGTGAGGCTGACGCCGCAGCCCACGACTGCAATGTCCATCTCGGTGCGGGGGATCATGCGCAGGTAGGCATCGCCCGAGCCCTTGGGCCGGGCGGGCAGGGTGAAGGCCACGACGATCTCGCCGGGCTCAAGGTTCAGGCGACCCGGGCCCTTCGGCACCTTCTCCACGGGCAGCTCGCGCTTGCCCTTCGGCCCCTGAATGGTCACGACCGCGCCGGCCGCCACCATCGCCGGCACGCTGTCGCCGGCGGGCGAGCCGTTGCACAGGTTGCCGCCGGCGGAGGCCCGGCCCTGGATCTGCGTCGAGCCGATCAGGTTCGTCGCCTCGACGACGCCCGGCCAGACCTTCTTGAGCTTGGGATGCTCACGCAGGACGGCGCCCGAAACCGCCGCCCCGATGCGGAAACCGCCATCCTTGGTTTCCTCGATGGCGGTCATTTCGGGGATCTTCTTGATGTCGACGATGACGCCGGGGTTGAGGATTCCGGCACGCATCTGGATCAGAAGATCCGTGCCGCCGGCCAGAATTCGCCCCTTGCCGGCGGTTGCGGCGAAGGCGCGGACCGCCTCGTCGAGCGTTTTCGGCGCCAGATACTGGATATCCGTCATTTGGTTCGTGACCCTTTCATCCCTCGGAGGGCTGCCGATGCAGCTCTTTTTTCGATTTCTGCTGAAGGATGAAGCCTAGGGCATGAAGTCGGGCGCGGGCAAGCGACAGAGCCGCATGGCGAGGCAACGTCGGCGGGACATCGGCGTTATCTGCCTGAAATCCATGCTGGATGATCCTTGGGGGGACCGGCCCGATGAGGCAGGCAGTCGTCTTCGTTCTCGCCTCCACCGTCCTGGTGGCGGCGGTGGCCAGCGCCCACGTTTTCGCCCCCCTGCCGGATGGCACTTCCTTTCGCACCATCGCCACGGCTGAGGCAGCACCGCCTGCCGCCACAGCGCCCGTTCCGACGAAATCGGCTTTCGAGACCCGCCAAGCGCCTGTCCCGCTGCTGGTGCGGGAACGAGCCTCCTGGGCGGCGCCCGCCGGCCTCGAGGCGAGCGCGACGGCCGCGGCGTCGGCGCCGGTAATCAACGAGGAGGGCAACCGCTTCGCCAAGGGCGCCATCGAGGCCGACGGCTACAAGGGTGTCCGCGACATCACGCCTGGTCCTGACGGAACTTTTCGCGCCCGCGCCATGCGTGGCCGCACCGAGGTGACCATTACGGTCGATCGGGAGGGCCGCGTCTCCGCCAACTGAGATCTTGCAGCCTTGCGACGGTTCGCCAGGACCGTTCCTCTCCCCCGAGGGGCTGCAAGGGCCCGCTCCGGCTTGCCGGAGCGGGCTTTTCTTTTGAACTGCGCGGGTTGCTCAAACGAAAGCGCCCGCCCGGTTTCCCGGGCGGGCGTCGCGTGATCTTCTGGGATGAAATCTAGTACTTGATCTCGACCTTGCGTTCGGTCGGATCGCTCAGGCCGTCACCGACCTTCATGAGCGGCTTGGCAGCGACGGGGCGCACGCTGATCTTGTCGGCAGGCGCGCCCTGTTTCACCAGTTCCTGCTTCACGGCGTTGGCCGCGTCGGCGCGTCCCTCTACGCGCACGGTCTTCTGCTCCTTGGCCGCTTCGGCCGCGCTGCGCACCGTGCCCATCGCGGAGGCGGGGACCTTGTTGCCATTTTCCACGAACAGCATGTGATCCGCCTTCGGGGCCGCATTGGGCGCCGAGGCCATGTTCTGGCTCATCGCCGAGAGAGGCATCATCGCGAGGCCGCCGATCACGACGGAAATGCAGAGCTTGCGCATTGCAGGGTCTCCTTTCGTCATGCCCAATCAACGCCTCGCGCGGCGTGAAAGTTTCCTGTGGAACCCGGCATGAACCCAAGGAACCGTACGCGGTGGCCGACGTTCGAAATTTCATGCAGACGGCGATGTACATTGCCAGCGCCATGATTCTCCTGACGCTGATGGGCGGCGTCTCGCTGCTGGCGCTCGTCTTCTACAACAACCGTAAGGGCTAGCGCGCAAGGGGTAGCGTCGACGCATCCTAATGGCTGCAGGGACGTTGGTTCCCTGCGTGCCATGGCTTTTTGTTGTTCAGCTCTAATGTATCCGGCGCGCATCGGGCTCCTGGCTCTGTTCGTCTTGGCGGGAGTGACGATGCTTTGCGCCGTCGCGCAGGCACGCACCGGCAAGGTCGTGCTCACCGTGACGGGAGACGAGCGCATGTCCGCCGATCTCCGCGAAGTGGTCGAGGATTTCGAGAAGCGCCAGCCGCTCGAGGGCGATTCGCTTGCTCTCTTGCAGGGCGCGCAGGCCGTGGCCGCGCGACTGGGCGCAGCGCTGCGTTCGCGCGGCTTCTACGATGCCACGCTCGCCGCCACCATCGAAGGCCAGCCGGTCAATGACGCTGCGGCGCTTGCCGCTCTCGATGCCAGTGCCGACACGAGGCCTGCTTCTTTCAACATCACGATCGACACCGGACCGCGCTACCGCATCGGCACGATCGCCATCCAGCCGGCCGGTGCGAGCATGTCACTGCCGGGTGTCGATCGCGCCGAGCTTGGCTTGGCACCCGGAGATCCGGCGGACGCCACGTCCATCGTCGCCGCGCAGGACAAGCTGCTGGGCGAGCTGCGTAAGCAGGGCTATGCGCTGGCCGCGATCCGCGATCGCGACCTGGTGGTCGACCACGCCACGCGAGAGATGGCGGTGACCTTCGTGGTGCAGCCGGGCCCCGTGGCGAAGATGGGTGCCGTGCGCTTCACCGGCACGGAGAAGGTGGACACGGCCTGGCTGCAGGGCCGCGTGCCCTTCGAGCGGGGCGAGGCCTACACGCCGGCCAAGGTCGAGGCCCTGCGCGGCAAGGTCACCTCGCTCGGCACCTTCAACGCGGTGCGGGTGAAACCCGCGACGGAGCTCGATCCCAACGGCGAACTGCCGATCGACGTCGAGCTCACCGACCGGCTGCAGCGCTCGATCGGCTTCGGCGTGAGCTACGAGACGCAGCTCGGCTTCGCGGTCGAGGGCTTCTGGGTCCATCGCAACCTGTTCGGCCAGGCCGAGAGCTTGCGGCTGTCGGCCGAGATCAACCATCTCGGCCAGGGCTACGCGATCCTCGACACGGGCTTCGCCTTCCGCGCGGCGTTCCGCAAACCCGACTGGTGGCAGCCGGGGCAGGACCTGCGGGTCGAGGCCGCGGCATTGCGCGAGGTGCTCGACGCCTACACCCGCAAGGCGCTCACCTTCGGCGTCGGCTTCGACCGCACCGTCTCGCCGCACTTCCAGGTGCGCTTCGGGCTGGCTTTCGAATGGGCGAACATCCTGCGCAACGGCGTCGATGCGACCTATCTGATGTGGGGCGTGCCGGTGTCGCTGCTCTGGAACTACGCCAACAGCGATCTCGATCCGACGCGCGGCTGGCGCGTGCAGTTCGACGCGACGCCCTGGGTCGACACCGGCCTCGGTGACAACTTCTTCACGGTGCTGCGTCTCACCGGCCGACACTACTTCGACCTCGGCGAACCCGGACGCACGGTGCTCGCCACCAAGGCCTCGATCGGCAGCGAGCCCGCGCTCTCGATCGGCGGCATCCCGCCCGACAAGCTCTTCTATGCCGGCGGCGGCGGCTCGGTGCGCGGCTTCGTCTACCAGAGCGCGGGCCCGCGCGACGCTTTCAACAACCCGCTGGGCGGCGCCAGCGTCGTCGAGGCGAGCGTGGAGCTGCGCCAGCGCATCTTCGAGTCGTTCGGCGCCGTGGCCTTCGTCGATGCCGGCAGCGCCTATCCCGACTTCCTGCCCAACTTCTCTCTCTTTGCGCCACGGGTCGGCGCCGGCGTCGGCATCCGCTACTACACCGACTTCGGCCCGGTGCGTCTCGACGTCGGCTTTCCGCTCAACCGCCGCGAGGGCGACCCGCCGTTCGGCGTCTATGTCAGCCTGGGGCAATCCTTCTGATGCGCGCCGTTCGCATCGCGGCGGTGGCGGTGCTGGCGATTGCAGTGGCGCTCGGTCTTGCCTTCGCTGGACTTCAAACCACGCCCGGCAAGCGCCTGCTGGCCTCGGTTCTATCCGACGAGCAGATCCGCGTCGGCACCATCGAAGGCTTCGTCCCGACCGACCTCCGGGTCGTGCATCTGGAGGTGGTCGACCGCGACGGTCCATGGCTGCAGGTCGACAATGCGCGCCTCGTATGGTCGTTCGCCTCGCTGTTCGGCGACCGGCTTCGCATCGAGACGCTTGCTGCCGATCGTGTCGCGCTGCTGCGTACGCCCGTTGCAGAAGCCGGAGATGCGAAGGCGTCGGAGGCAGGTCCACTCCGCCTGCCGTTCGGCATCGACCTGCAGGCGGTCCGGATCGACAACCTGCATCTCGGCGCCGCTTTGGGCGGGTACGACTCCCACTGGAGGGTCGCGGGCAGCGGCACCTTGGCGAACGATCTCGGCGAGATGGCGGTGAAGCTCGGCGCCGATCGCTTCGAAGGGCCGGTCGGCAAGCTCGCGGCGGACATCCGCCTGGAACGATCGCCGCGCCGCATCGCGGCCGACGTCACCCTCGACGAGGATCGCGGCGGCATGATCGCCGCGCTTCTGCAGCAACCCGACCTGCCCAAGGTTTCGCTGCGCCTGCGTGCGCACGGCGACCAGCGCGACGGTAACGCGGAACTGTCGGTGACGGCCGGAGAGCAGGCGACGGCACGCGGCACGGCGCGCTGGCAGGGCGAGGGTGTCGATGCGCGCCTGCAGGCGACGCTCGAGGCCGGGCCGGTGACGGCGGCGCGTCAGGGCGTGAGCTGGAAAGCGCTGCGGTTCTCCGCCGAAGGGACCCTTGCTGACGCGGTCCGCCTGCAAGGCAAGATCGATGGGCTCGCGCTCATGACTATGGACCCGCGCCTGCCGCAGCCTGGCGATGTCTCCGTCGAGGCCGCGATCGCTTTGCGCAACGACAAGGTGATGGTGCGGTCCTTCGACGTCGCGATGCCGGTCGCGCGCGTGACGGGCGAGGGGATCTACGCAACGGCCGACGGCAAGGGCGACGTACGGGCGACCATCGACGTGCCGAGCGTTGCGCCGCTGTCGGCGATGGCCCAGCGCGCCCTGCAGGGCCGGCTGCGGGTGAAGGTGGCCGCCACGCTCGACAAGGGCGCGCTCGACATCCGCTGGGACGGTGCCCTCAACGACTTCGGTGCGCCCGACGTGCCGGAGAACCTGATCGCGACAGTGAACCTCGTCGGCGCGGCAGGCTTGGCGCCCGACGGGGCATGGACCTTGCGCGACGCGCGGCTGTTCAACGACACCGGCACGCTCACCATATCGGGGCGCGGCCGCGAACAGGACGGTGCGCTCGACCTCGGCCTCGACCTGCCGCGCCTCGCTGCGTTCCGCGCCGACGTGGGAGGCCGCGCGTCCGCCGCCGCCAACATCACCTTCGGTGGCGCTGAGACCGGGTTGAAGCTCAGGGTCGACACGCGCGACGTCAGCTACCAAGGGATCGTGGCGGAGCGCATGGCCCTCGATACGACGGTCACGGCCTCAACAAACGGGGCGATCACGGGCACGCTCAAGGCGGACGGCGTGGTGCAGAGCCAGCCGCTGATCCTGAACGGGCGCTTCGCGCACGAGGCGGCGAACGGGCTTTCGGTGCCAAGCCTGCAGGGGCGCTGGTCGAACGCGGTGCTCGACATCACCGATCTCGCAGTGGGCGAAGCGCGCACCACGGGCCGTGCACGCCTCGACATCGCCGAGCTGAAGGACGTGGCGGCGCTCGCCGAAGCGGGAATGAGCGGCAAGCTGAACGCCGAGGTGACAGCCGATCCCGCGGCGCCCGCGGGCCGACTCGACATCAAGGTCACGGGCAGCGATCTCGTTGCGGGCGGTCTGGCCGCGCGCACGCTCGACCTCTCGGGGCATGTCGACGATCCGGCCGGCGTCGCCGCGACCGATCTCAATCTCATTGCGACCGGCCTCGGCAACGCGGGCGGACTCTCGACCTTGCGCGCGACCGCAAAGGGCGATCGCACTGCCATCGATATCACCGCGCAGGCCTCCGGTGCGGAGCTCGCAGGCGATCTCGCGGCCAAGGTCGAGCCGGCGGGCGACCAGATCAAGGTGGCGCTGTCGAAGTTCACCGGGCGCTGGCGCGACATCCCGGTCGGCCTCAATGCGCCCACGAAGGCGACGATCGCCGGCCAGCGCATCGTCATCGATTCGACCAACCTGCGTGTCGGCGCCGGCCGGGTCGCGTTGCGCGGCGCGCTCGATCCGGTGGCGAGCGACATGGCGATCGAACTGGCGGGCCTGCCGCTCACGATGATCGAGACCTTCGCGCCGGGCACCGGCCTCGAGGGCATGCTGCAGGCGAAGCTGCGCGCGACCGGACCGATGGGGGCGCCGCGGATCGAGGCCAACTACACCGCGACCGGCCTGCGCTTGCGCCGCCCCGATGCAGCCCTTCTGCCGGCGCTGTCGTTGCAAGGGACGGGCACGCTGGTGGGCCATCAGGCGAGCCTCGACGCACGGCTCGCCGCAGGTACGGGCAGCAACCTCTCGGTGAAGGGAACGGCGCGCCTGCCGCAGGGTGCCGCGCCGCTGAAGTCGGCCGTCACTATCGGCGGCGTCGTCGATGCCGCGCCCTTCGCACCGATCCTCGGCAACGACATCCGCGGCGTCACCGGCCGGCTGCGGCCCGCCGTCACCGTGACGGTCGACGGCGCGCGCATCACCGGCACCGGCGCGATCGACTTCGAGGGCGGCAACGTCGCGCTGCCCGAGTCCGGCCTGCGTCTCTCGAACGGGCAGGGCCGCTTCGTGCTGCAGGACGACACGGTGCAGATCCAGCGACTCGCCTTCCAGGCAGGCACCGGCAGCGTGAATGTGAGCGGCTCGCTGCGGCTCGACGCAACGCAAGGCATCGTGCCCGCGCTCGATGTCGCTGCGCAGCGCGCGCTGCTGGTCAGCCGCCCCGACCTGGTGGCCACCATCTCGGCGCAGTTGAAGGTCACGGGCGCCACCACGTCGGCGATCGAGATCGCGGGCCCCGTCACCATCGACCGCGCCGAGATCGCGGTCGGTGGCGTACAGAGCGCTGACTATCCGATGGTGGCGGTGCGCGAGATCAACAAGCCCGGCGTACCGCCTGCCAAGGCGCCGCCCTCGGCGAAGCAGCCGGCGCGCAAGCCGCCGCCTCCCGGCGCGACGCCGATCCGCCTCGCGCTCGAGGTGCGGGCGCCACAGGCCGTGTTCGTGCGTGGTCGCGGCCTCGATGCGGAGATGGGCGGGACGATCAAGGTGAGCGGTTCGCCCTTCGCGCCACAGGCGATCGGCGGGCTGACGGTGCGGCGCGGGGCCTTCTCCCTGGGCGGGCGCCGGCTCAATTTCTCGAAAGGCATCGTCACCCTCGACAATCTCGACGCCATCGACCCGCGCCTCGACTTCCTCGCCACCACCAGCGCAGGCTCCGCCACCATCGGAGTCGCCATCACCGGCACCTCGCGCGCACCCGCGCTCGCCATCACTTCGAGCCCGGCCATGCCGCCAGACGAGGCGATGGCGCTGCTGATCTTCGGCAAGCCCGCCTCGCAGCTCGGCGCATCGGAGCTGCTGCAGGTGGCGGCGGCTGTGGGTGAGCTCACCGGCAAGTCGCCGGGCGATGGCGTGCTCTCCCGCCTGCGCAAGGGCCTCGGCCTCGATCAGTTGAGCGTCGGCTCCTCCAGCTCGAAGAAAGGCGAGCCGACCGGCAACGCGGCCGAGTCCGTGTCGCTCGAGGCCGGCCGCTATGTTGCGCCCGGCGTCTATGTCGGGGCGAAGCAGGGCGCCGCCGGAAATTCGAGCCGCGGCGTCGTGCAGATCGAGGTGCTGGACAACATCAAGCTCGAGGGCGACATCGGCGCGGACTCGCGCGGCCGCGTCGGCGTGAAGACCGAGTGGGACTACTGACGCGGCGTAGACGCAAGCCGTTGGATCGCCCAACATCGCATCTCATACAAAAAGGGAGGTCGCCATGTCCGACGAACGACGCAAGACCGTGATGCAGCGCTTCGAGGAGCGCCTGGCGCGGCTCGAGGCGATGCGGCACGACAAGCCCGCGCGCTGGCAGGTCTTCCACCTGCACAACGCCCTGCAGGCGCTGCCCGACGATCACGACGGGGCCGACCTCCATCTCGACGAGTTCGACCGGCACAGTCTCGAAAAGGAGTATCCCGAGCTCGAGGCCGACAAGGTGCCGGACGTCGACGAGATCCGCACGCGCTTCACCGCGCTGACGAGCGGCGTGGCCTAGCGTCCGCTGATCGCTTCGCTGTCGGGCCAGCGGCAGTGGCGGAAGGGCGGCTCGCCGGCACGGGCGCGCGCCGACAGCGCCGTCGCGCAGACGATGCGCGGCTCGCGCGCGATGTGCGCAAGGCCCTGAGGCATCAGCGATTCGGCGTATTTCATCTCTGAGGTGAAAGGCGGGGCCTCGACCCAGCGTGTGTCGCTCTCGTTGTCGTGAGCGACCAGCACGTAGCCTTCTTCCCGGGCCGACACCCGCAGCTCGTCGCCGAGATCGTTCCAGTCGCACAGCGCGTGGATCGCGCAGTAGATCTCGCCGTCCAGCCGACGCGACGGCCCCTCGCGCAGGCATTGCCCGGCGAGCTCGGAGAGTGTGTCGGCGGAAGCGGCTTCCGGGCGCATGAATCGGCAACGGGCCGGGCAGCTAAAGGTTTCGCCCGGCCAGCCGGATTCGCTGTGGATGGCCGGGGCTACTCCCGGCCGCCCTTGAGGCGAGGCTCGCGCGTGTGGTGCGAATCACGTTCGCCGCCGCCGCCGGAAACGTCGCTACGCCGCAGGCTGCCCTCGTCCTCGGGCCGCTTGCCGCGCGGCCGCGATTTCTCGGGATGCTTGCCGTTCTCGTGGGACGCGCCCGGTCCGCCGACGCGCTCGGTGTTGGGATGCTTGTCCATGTTCAACGATCCTGCTGGTAGCCCTGGTGGGTCGTGTTCTGGGCAATGTTGCCCGCATCGCCCTGGCGCTTGAGATTGGTCTTCGTCTCGGCGCGCTTGACGTCGTCGCGGCTAATCTTGGGATCGGACTTCGGATCGGAACCGGGTCCCTTGTCACTGCGATTCGCCGGCGGGACGGGGGGAAGCTTGCTCATTGGGGTCTCCTCTTGGTGTGGAGACGCAATGCCCGACGCCGCCAGCCGTTCCCGGAATTCGACCCCCGGCACGGTCACAGGCTGGTCACAGGCGCCCGGCGGGAATTGCGGCAGTATCGGGACGTGCCGCGCGCATCCCATGCGGTGCACCAGCCTCATTCACCCAGAGGCTTCAGCCCGCCTGTGTGCCCCAAGCGCAGGCGGGCTCTTTATTTTCAACGGGTTAGTTGAACCTGACGTACTCGAAGTCGCCCGGCTGGTTGTTGATGCCGCGGGCCGGCGGCGCAATCCAGTGGGCGAACTTGCCCGGCTGGGTCACGGCCGGCCCCATCAGCGAGGTCACGTAGGCGCGGTCCTCGTCGGTCGGCAGCCACTTGTCCTTGTGGGCCTGCCAGTCGGCCTCGGAGAGGACCCTGCCGTCGGGCGAGACGCGGGTGCCTGCGAAGGCGCCGATCTGCCGATCGAAGGCGCGGTGCGGCAGCTTCATCTCGAACTGGATGCCGGCGCGCTCGATCGCCTTGTTCCAGCGCAGCACGCCCTTGGCGCAGTCGTCGATATAGTCCTGGCGCAGCCGCTCGTTCAGCGCCTGTAGCGCCGGGACCGCTTTCTTCACGATGCGCCCGTCCTCGACCGTCTCGATCTCGTAGGTCGCGTTGGTGAGGATGTGGTCGTCATCGACGCGGGTCTCGAGGTACCGGCCCTTCACGCCCTGCGTGTAGTAGTTGGCCGCGTTGGTCGAGGCCTCCTGGCCGAAAAGGTCCAAGGACACGGAAAAGTGGAAGTTGAGGTACTTTTGCATGGTCGCAAGGTCGATGGCGCCGACGCTGCGCACGTCGTCGGTCTTGTGCTCCTTCATCAGCTCGCAGGTGCGCTGGAGGATGCGCGTGATGCCGGTCTCGCCCACGAACATGTGGTGGGCTTCTTCGGTCAGCATGAAACGGCAGGAGCGGGCCAGCGGATCGAAGCCCGATTCGGCCAGCGAGGCGAGCTGGTACTTGCCGTCGCGGTCGGTGAAGAAGGTGAACATGAAGAAGGAGAGCCAGTCCGGCGTCTCCTCGTTGAAGGCGCCGAGGATGCGCGGCTTGTCGGGATCGCCCGAGTGCCGCTCCAGCATCGCCTCGGCCTCCTCGCGGCCGTCGCGGCCAAAATAGGCGTGCAGCAGGTAGACCATCGCCCAGAGGTGCCGGCCTTCCTCGACGTTGATCTGGAAGAGGTTGCGCAGGTCGTAGAGCGACGGTGCGGTCCTGCCCAGCAGCCGCTGCTGCTCGACCGAGGCGGGCTCGGTGTCGCCCTGCGTCACGATCAGGCGTCGAAGCGTCGAGCGCAGCTCGCCGGGCACGTCCTGCCAGGCGGGCTTGCCCTTGTTGTCGCCGAAGGCGATCTGGCGGTCGGGGTCGCGCTCGGCGAGGAAGATGCCCCAGCGATATTCCGGCATCTTCACGTAGCCGAAGTTCGCCCAGCCGTTGGCGTCGGTCGAGATCGCCGTGCGCAGGTAGACGTCGAAGTTCGACGTGCCGTCGGGCCCCAGGTCCTTCCACCAGTCGAGGAAGCGCGGCTGCCAGTTCTCCAGTGCGCGCTGGAGACGGCGGTCGCTCGAGAGGTCGACGTTGTTGGGGATGAGCTGGCTGTAGTCGATGGCCATTGATGCCTCCTATGCCCGCTTCCGGTCGTACTTGGATTGCTTGCCGGTGCCGTAGAGCTTCAGCGCGCCCTCCGGTCCCGTCGCGTTGGGTCGCTGGAAGATCCAGTTCTGCCAGGCCGAGAGGCGGGCGAAGATCTTGGTCTCCATCGTCTCGGGGCCAGGGAAGCGCAGGTTGGCTTCCATGCCGATCAGCCCGTCGGGCGACATGCTGGCACGCTCCTCGACGGCCAGCCGCACCTCGTCCTCCCAGTCGATGTCGTCGGGCACGAAGGTGACGAGGCCCGCCTCGTCGGCGGCCTCGGCGTCCAATGCCTCGCCGCTCTCGCCCTTGAGCGCGTCGACCTGCTTGGGATCGTAGAGGAATCGCGTGGCGAGCCGTGTCAGGCCATTGCCCATCGGGTAGGGGCCGAAATTCATCTCGGTCAGCTTGACCGCGGCCGCCGGCAGGTTCGAGCCCTCGAACACGCCGTCCAGCATGTAGGAGCGGTCGGCCGCCAGCACGAGCTCGAACAGGGTGCCCGCGAAGCACGATCCCGGCTCGACCAGCGCGATCAGGCTGCGCGAGGAGACGTCGAGGCGCTTCAGGGTCCGCTTCCAGTAGAGCACGATCTCGCGCACCAGCCAGTCGTTGCCGTTCTTCGCCAGCACCTCGTCGTAGGCCTCGACCAGTGTCGCATCGCCCTGGCTGGTCAGCACCCAGGTGCCGATCTCGGTCTCGTTGAGACGGAGGTGCATCATCGCGTCGTCGAGCTCGCGCGCCAGCGCCAGCGGCCAGAAGGCGGCGCCGGCAACATGGATGTCGGCTGGCGGCGCGGCGACAGGGCCGCTGACCTTGAAGCGCGCCGAGCGGCCCTCGCGGTCGATCTCGACCGTGACGTGGCCGTAGCGGAGCGAATCGCCCTCGAACGTGCGCTCGACGGCGGGCAGCGCGATGCCCTTGGCATCCTTCGGTCGCTTCGACTTGCCCGCGACGTCCTCGGCGATCTTCTTCGTCTCGTCGGTGAGCTTGCTGGGCGGGATCAGTCTGTCGACCAGGCGCCATTGCTGGGCGCGCTTGCCGCGCATCCCCTCGGCCGTGGTGCAGAAGAAGTCGGCATGGTCGCGCCGCACCATGCGCTTGTCGACCAGCCGCGTCAGGCCGCCGGTGCCGGGCAGCACGGCGAGCAGCGGCAGCTCGGGCAGCGACACCGCGCTCGAGCCGTCGTCGGCCAGCAGGATCTGCTCGCAGGCCAGCGCCAGCTCGTAGCCGCCGCCGGCGGCGATGCCGTTGATCGAGCAGATGTAGGTCTGGTCCGAGTGCTCGGTCGCGTCCTCGATGGCCAGACGCGTCTCGTTGGTGAACTTGCAGAAGTTCACCTTGTGGTCGTGCGTCGAGAGCCCGAGCATGTTGATGTTGGCGCCGGAGCAGAAGATGCGATCGCGCTGCGAGCGGATCACCACCGCGCCGATCTCGGGATGCTCGAAGCGCAGGCGCTGCACGGCGTCGGCCAGCTCGATGTCGACGCCGAGGTCGTAGCTGTTGAGCTTGAGCTTGTAGCCGGGCCTGAGGCCGCCATCCTCGTTCACGTCCATCGTGAGGTAGGCGACGCCGTTCTCGAGCGCGAGCTTCCAGTGCCGGTACTTGTCGGGAGAGGTACGGAAGTCGATCGGGCCCATGGGCATGTCCTCGATTTGCGTAATTCGGTACTGAAATACCTATTTACTTTCCCCGCCGCAAGGTCATTCTAGTCCACCGTACATGGTTGCGATCCGCCCCGCCCAAGCCTCTGATCTGCCAGCGATTTCAGCGCTCGACGCGCGCCTGACCGGCGTCCGCAAGCCGCGCTACTGGAAGGACATGCTGGGCCCGGAACGGGACTTCCTGGTCGCCGAAACCGACAAGGGCGCGCTGGCGGGTTTCATCGCTGGCGAGGTTCGCGCTTGGGAGTTCGGCCAGCCGGCGGCGGGCTGGGTGTTCGCCATACAGGTCGATCCCAAGACGCGCCTGAAGGGTGTGGGCAGCGCGCTGTTCGCGGCGCTCGCGGTGCGCTTCAAGGCGCAGGGTGTGACGCGCGTGCGCACGCTCGTCGATCGCAAGGACCATCTGATCCTCTCCTTCTTCCGTGCCCAGGGCATGGTCGCGGGGCCGTCGCTCCAATTGGACAAGGAACTGCCGTGAAGCTCCAGACCGGCACGCGCCTCGGCCTCTACGCGACCTTGGAGCTGGCGCGCGATCCCGATCGCACGCTGTCGGCGGCGGACCTCGCCGAACGGTTCGGCGTCTCCACACATCATCTTGCAAAGGTCCTGCGCACGCTGGCCGGCGCCGGCCTGGTGCAGGGCGGCCGCGGCGCGGCCGGCGGCTACCGTTTCACCGGCAACCGCCGCCGCACGACGCTGATGGACATCGTGGCGCTGTTCGAGCCCGCTCCCGGCAGCCGCGGCAAGGAGCCGGGCGAGGAGACGGAGATCGGCGGCGCCCTGCAGCGCGTACTGGCCGAGATCGACGAAATCGCCGAAGCGACGCTGCGCTCGGTCAGCCTGGAGACTATGCTGAAGCATCCGATGTAGGGGCTTCCGTATGCTTGCGCGCCTGCTCTGTCTTGCTGTCGTTCTGCTGCTTTCCGGGCCGGCTCTCGCCCAGGAACCCTGGACGCCGCCCGGCGCCTGCAAAGCCGAGACCTGGAACGACGTCGAGCAGTGGCGCGAGTGGAACAGCCATACGCCGCCGGACAATGCGACGCGCTGGGCCGAGGAGAAGCCGCGATACACCAACGATCGCGACGTCTGGCGCGTGCTCGACCGGCTCTACATCGCGATCGACGGCGGCAAGGTGCTCACGCTCTCGGACTGCGCCTACGGCGACGACCTGCACTTCTATCTCTACGAGCGATGGGACCAGTCGGGCGAGTTCCACATCGTGCGGACCTACTTCTACGAGGACCACCTCTACGCCCTGGTGATGCGCAAGACCGGCAGGGTCTACACGGTGCCCGGCCGTCCGATCTGGTCGCCCGACCGTACGCGCTTCGCCTACTCGGTCTGCGATCTGCTGAACGGCAAGGAAGAATTCGCCATCCTCAGCATGTCGGGCGACAGGCCGAAGGAGGAGACCAAGGTCCAGCTTCCCTGCACCCTGGGCGACTGCAAGCTCGTGTGGGAGGGCAACACGATGGTGAGCGCCACCTGCGAGGATCCGCAGGGCAAGGGCGGCAAGCGCCAGGTCGTGCGGCTCACCCGCAAGGGCGACGGCTGGACCTCGACGACATCCGGCCGCTGACCGTCAGTCCTTCGCCCAGCCGTCGCGGGTCTGCGGCAGCTTCTTCTTGAGCAGCGCGCCGGCCACGACGTTGCGCAGCACCTCGGCGGTGCCGCCGCCGATCGTGAACATGCGGACGTCGCGTGCCATGCGCTCGAGCGGCAGCTCGCGGCTGTAGCCGCGCGCACCGAAGAACTGCAGCGCGTCGTTCACGACCTGGATGGCGCTCTCCGAGGTGAA
>SCVT01000025.1 GCA_004296815.1 Reyranella sp.
CGACGCTGCGCTCGGTCGCGACCTGGCGGGCGCCCAGCGCCACCTGGCGCTCGTTGTTGGCCTTGGAGAGCGCATAGGCCGCCTCGGCCTGCGCCACCGTCGCTTCCTCGGTAGCGGCGTCGAGCTGGACCAGCACCTGGCCCTTCTTGACCTTCTGCCCTTCCTCGAAATTGATCGCCTTGACGCGGCTCGCCACCTCGGGCCGCAGCACGACCGATTCGTTGGAGCGGAAAGTGCCGACGGCGGTGACGGTCTCGCGGCTCTGGCCGATCCGCGGCTTGGTCGCCTCGACCATGGCGGCCGGCATGCCGCCCGGTGGGCGCGCCGGGGTCGCCGCAGCAGCAGGTGGCGCGGCACTCGACGGCGCCAGGGTGACGCCGGCCGAGGTCAGGCTGGTGCCGCGGCCCGGCCCCATCTGGAAATACCAGTAGGCACCACCGCCTGCGGCGAGCAGCAGGACAACAGAAGCTATGGCTTTGCTGTACTTCATCGTCGACGTCCGAGCCTACCCTGTCGCTTCTTGGTTTATTGGTCACCAAGCTGTCATTCTTTAGTGGCGACAGTATGCCCCATCGGCGGCGGTTTCTCCGAGATATTGTGTTTCCAGAAAAGCTTGCCACAATGCGCGGCATGTTGGACCGGATGGACTTTCCCAGTAGTCCCAACCCTCGGCGGCGGGCCTAGCCGTGACGCCCGGCCTTGAGTCCTGCCACGCGCTGGTGCTCAACGCCGATTTTCGGCCCCTGTCGTATTTCCCGCTGTCGATCTGGTCGTGGCAAGACGCCGTGAAGGCGGTGTTCCTCGATCGCGTCAGCGTCATTTCCGAATACGAGCGCATGATCCACAGCCCGTCCTTCGAGATGCGGCTGCCGAGCGTCATTGCGCTGAAGGAGTACGTGCCGGCGGCGCGCCGGCCGGCCTTCACGCGATTCAACGTGTTCCTGCGCGACCGCTTCACCTGCCAGTACTGCAACGGCGACTTCGCGACCAACGAACTGACCTTCGATCATGTCGTGCCGAAGTCGCGCGGCGGTCGCACGAGCTGGAGCAACGTCGTCACCGCCTGCAGCCCGTGCAACCTGCTGAAGGGCAACCACCTTCTGCGCGAGACCACGCTCGCGCTGCGTCGCGCGCCGGAGGAGCCCTCGACGCAGCTCCTGCAGGAGAACGGCCGGGCCTTCCCGCCGGGCTACCTGCACGAAAGCTGGCGCGACTTCCTGTACTGGGACAGCGAACTCGACCAGAACTAGCGCGTTCAGACGGGCTTTCAGATCCTGGTCGACAGCCAGATGGCGAGCCGCGAGCCCGCCTTGATCGCGGCCGACAGCGCCTCGTAGCCGGGCGCCTGTTCGGCACCCGAGGCCAGTGCCTCGTCGCGATGCTCCATCTCCTCGGCGCGGAACTTCTCGACGGTCGAGCGCAGCGCGCTTTCGTCGTCGCCGAGCTTGGCGGCCTGGCTCGCGTAGTGCTCCTCGATCGTCTCCTCGACGGCCACTGTGCAGGCCATGGCGGCCTTGTCACCCATCAGCGCCGTGGCGGCGCCCAGTGCGAAGCCCGCGACGCTCCACAGCGGCGACAGCGCCGTCGGGCGCACACGACGCTCGACCAGCAGGCGGTCGAACACTTTGTTGTGCTCGCGCTCCTGGCGCGCCATGTGGGCGATCTTGCGGCCAGCCTCGCTGTTGGCGCGACCGGTCCAGCGGAGCGCCGCGAGTTGTCCCTCGTAGATGCGCACGGCGCCGAACTCGCCCGCCTGGTCGACGCGGATGGTGCGCTCCACCAGCTCGCGGGCGTCGGGATCTCCT
>SCVT01000260.1 GCA_004296815.1 Reyranella sp.
CGCAGCACGGCGAGAAGCGCGATCCCGACCGTGACGAGTATCGCGGCCGCGATGCGACGCGGGCCGAATCCTTCCTTGAGCACGATCGTTCCCAGCACCGCCCCGAAGATCACGCTGGTCTCGCGCAACGCGGTCACCGGCCCGAGAGGCAGGCTGCGCGCCGCGACGAGATAAGCGCAGAACCCCAGGACCGAGAGGACGCCCGCGAGCAGGCCGGTCGCGCCGAACCGCCGCGCGTAGCCCGCAAGGTCTCCGCGGCGCGCCACCAGCGCCCAGCCCACCATGCCGAGGCCGGTGACGATCTCCAGGCAGGCCTGGAAGCCCAGCACGGTGCCCGCTGCGCGCACGCCGAGCCCGGCGAAGAAGCTGTAGGCCGCGACCGCGATGCCGGTCGCCAGCGCGAAGCCCACCGCCTCGCGGCTCGCGCCGGACCCCAGCGACAGCACCATGATGCCGAGCGACACCAGCCCGACAGCAGCGGCCTGGCCGAGGCTCAGCGTCTCGCCGATCGCGACGAAGGCCGCGATCGTCGTCAGCACCGGCGCGAGGCCACGCGCCAGCGGATAGACGACGCTCATGTCGCCGACGCTGTAGGAGCGGACCAGGAGCGCGTAGTAGGCGAACTGCACGGAAGCCGTGAGGCCGAGCCACTTCCAGCTTTCCGGCGCCGGCCAGTCGACGAACGGCAACGCGGCGAGACCGAGCGCCAGGCCGGCCACGCGGATCGCCACCATGGTGAGGGCGCGGTCGCCGGCCGACTTCATCATCGCATTCCAGATCGAATGCGCGATCGCGGAGAAGACGACGAGACCGTAGAGGAAGGCCGCGGACATGCCCGATTGACGGACACGCCCGCAGGCCGGTCAACGGCGCACCAGTCGGCGCGCCGTCACGAGGTGCCGGTCGGACTGCAACGCAAAAGCGTAACGAGTTCCGAACCGCGAGGAGAAATCAGGCGACGGCCGCGAGGCCTTCCTGCTCCAGCACGCGCTTCACGGCGGGGCGCGCCTTCATGCGCTCGTAGAAGGCCGCGACGTTCTTGGGCAGCGGCATCTTCATGCGGCCGGCAGCCCAGAAGGTGACGTAGAAGAGCGCCGCATCGGCCACCGAGAACTTGCCGGCGAGGTACTCCTTGCCCTCGAGCGCCTTGTCCATGAGCGCCAGGCCCTTCTCCATGATCTCCTTGCCGCGCGCCTTGACCTTGTCGTGGTCGGCTTCGGTCGGCGCGTAGTTCATCGGCCGGAACATGCGGCTGAAGCCCTGCATGTGCATGGTCGAGACCGCGTAGTCCATCGCCTCGATGGCGCGCGCCTCGGCGTCGGCGTCGGTCGGCAACAGGCCCTTCTCCGGGTTCTTGCGCGCGAGCCACACGGCGATCGCGGGGAACTCGGTCAGCACCGATCCGTCGTCGCGCTGGAGTGTCGGCACCTTCGACTTCGGATTGAGCTTCACGAAGTCCGGGCCGTACTGCTCCTGCTTGGCGCCGTCGACCTTGTGCACGTCGTAGGGCTTGCCGATCTCCTCCAGCAGCACGTGGATGCCGATCGAGCAGGCGCCGGGCATGTAGTAGAGCTTCATGGTTCACTCCCTAAACAGGTGATTGTGGTGGACGGTCCACGCTAGCATCGGCCCTCGAAGGGGGAAATCACAATGGCGACAGTCAACCTGCGATCTCTGATCGGCACCAAGCCGACCAAGATTGGCACTTTTCTTTTCGAGTTCACGACACCGGGCATCGGCCAGATCCTGAAGGCGGCCGGTGCGGAGTATGCGGTGCTCGACATGGAGCACACCGGTTTCTCCTTCGATACCGTGCGCCAGGTCGTGCGTTACTGCCAGGCAGCCGGCCTGCCGCTGGTCGTGCGCGTGCCGTCACAGCAGCGTCATCACATCAGCCGCGCGCTCGACACCGGCGCTGACGGCGTGATGGTGCCGATCGTGTCGTCGATCGAGCAGGCCAAGGCCGTGCTCGACGCCGCCAAGTACTGGCCCGACGGCACGCGCGGCGTGGCGCTCGGCCTCGGCCACGAGCGCTTCGCCATGCGATCCGAGCCGCTGCTGCCGCGCTTCGCCGAGCAGAACGCCCGCACCGCCATCATCCTGCAGGTCGAGGACCCGCGCGGCGCCGCGGCGGCCGACCAGATCGCCGCGATGCCCGGTGTCGACATGCTGTGGCTCGGTCACAACGATCTCACCGTGGCGATGGGCGAGCCCGGCGCCTTCGACCATCCCGACTTCGCCCGGGCCGAGCAGG
>SCVT01000261.1 GCA_004296815.1 Reyranella sp.
CGGTGCGGGATGAACCAGCCACGCGGTTTCATCCCGAGCACGGTCGGCAATCCGAGAGCGAACCGCCTCCAGCGGCCGCGCAGACTCAACCTGGCACTCATTCAGAAACGCTCACGGGCTTAAGGTGAGACCTTCATGGGCGACGAGAACGCGTGGCAATCCGCTGGCGGCATTGCCCGGGCGCAGTGCCGTCGCGTCGCGCGCCACGCCGTCCATGAAGGCGTCGTCGTGGCTGGGATCATGATGGAAGACGACGAGCGTGCCGACGCCCGCCGCGTCGGCGACCCGCACTCCCTCCTGCCAGGTCGAGTGGCCCCAGCCGCGGTAGCGGGGATACTCCTCGTCGGTGTAGCTCGAATCGTAGATCATCACGTCGGCGCCGCGACACAGCTCGACGATGGTCCCGTCGCGCTGTCCCTCGCGGTGCTCGGTGTCGGTGATGTAGCAGATCGACTTGCCGAGATGATCGATGCGATAGCCGGTGGCGCCGTTGGGATGGTTGAGCGGCGCCGTGCGCATCCCGACCGCGCCGCACGAGAGCGAATCGCCCGAGCGGAATTCCTTGAACTCGACCCGCGCCTGGAAGACGTCGAGCGACACCGGATAGAGCGGCGCCTGCATCAGATGGCCGACGACCTTCTTCAAGGTGTAGGGCGCCTCGAGATGGCCGGCCCACATGCGGACCGAGCTTCGCTTGTCGAACAGCGGCGCGAAGAAGGTGAGGCCCGAGATGTGATCGAGATGGGTGTGCGTGAAGTAGATGTCGATGTCGGAGGCCTGGCGCGCCAGTTCCACGCCGAGCGGCCGGATTCCGGTGCCGGCGTCGAAAATCAGGCGGCGCCCGCCGGCGGTGACCTCCAGGCACGACGTATTGCCGCCATAGCGTGCATATTCCGCGCCGGGGCAGGAGATCGACCCCCGCACCCCCCAGAACCGGACTTTCAATCCCTCGGCCAACGACACCTTCCCGGGCATCCTCTCGACGCCAGAGTCCACGGGCCGGTGGTGTACGTCAACCGAGCCCACGGCCGGGTATCGGATCGATGCTCTGGCCGCATTCTTGCGTAGCGGTCCGTGAGGCCATTTTTCACGTATTGTTGCAGTGGGTGGTCGAATCCGGCGACCCCGACTGCGTTGCAGACCGGCTGGTTCGGAGCAATACTTTGAGCATGGAACCGATCAATCAGGCTGTTTCCCCGGCGCTCGCAGTGCCCCCGCTCCGGCGCGCCAAGTTCGCCATCGGGCAGGTGGTGAAGCACCGCATCTATCCGTTCCGAGGCGTGATCTTCGACGTCGACCCGGTGTTCGCCAACACCGAGGAGTGGCTGGCGTCGATCCCCGAGGAAGTGCGGCCGCGCCGCGACCAGCCCTTCTATCACCTGCTCGCCGAGAACGCGCAGACGACCTACGTCGCCTACGTCTCCGAGCAGAACCTGCTGCCGGACGATACGGGCAAGCCGGTGTCGCACCCGCAGGTGCCGCAGTTCTTCAAGGAGCTGAAGCGCGGCCAGTACGTCTCGCGCGAACGCTCGCTGCACTAGTCAGCGCAGCGCCGTCTCGATCTCCGCGACGGTCGCGGTCCAGCCGACGATCGCGCCCTGGGCGCGGATCATGTCGAGCGCGGCCTTCTTGAATTCCGGGAAATAGCTTTCGGTCGCATCTTCCGCGAGCAGGCACTCGAAGCCGCGGTCGTTGGCCTCGCGCATGGTCGTCTGCACGCAGACCTCCGTGGTGACGCCCGCAAACACAAGATGCGTGATGCGCCGCTCCGCGAGGATCTCTCCCAGCGGCGTCGCGTAGAAGGCGCCCTTGCCCGGTTTGTCGAGCACGGTCTCGCCGGGCTTCGCGGCCAGGGCCGGCACGATGTCAGCGCCGGGCTCGCCCGAAACGAGGATGCGACCCATCGGACCCTCGTCGCCGATGCGCATCGACGGCTTGCCGCGCAGCCGCTTGGCCGGCGGGCAGTCCGACAGGTCGGGCCTGTGGCATTCGCGGGTATGGATGATCGGCAGGCCAGCCTTCCGGAAGGCTTCGAGAAGGCGGCCGACCGTGGGCACGATGCGCGCAAGTAGGCTGACATCGTTGCCCAAGGTCGCGCCGAAGCCGCCGGGCTCGATGAAGTCGCGCTGCATGTCGATCACGACCAGCGCGAGGTGCGCGGGATCGAATGTGAAGTCGAACGGCTGGGCGACGATGGTCTTCATCAATGCCCCGCCATGGCGCGGCCGATGGCGCCGATATCGGCCGCTGCGGCCGGGGTCTCGAGCACCAGCTTGCCGTCGAACATCACGACGATGCGGTCGGAGAGCTGCAGGATCTCGTCGAGATCCTCACTGACAAGCAGGACGGCGGCGCCGCGGTTGCGCGCCTGCACGATGCGGGCGCGGATTTCGGCGACGGCGGCGAAGTCGAGGCCGAAGCACGGATTGGCGACGATCAGGAGATCGCCCTCGCTCGACAGTTCGCGCGCCAGCACGGCGCGCTGCACGTTGCCGCCGGACAGGCCGCGGATCGCGGCGTCGGGGCCGGGAGTCTTCACGCGATAGAGGTCGATCAGGTGCTTGGCCATCTCGCGCATCGGGCCGCGGCGCAGCCGGATGCCGTCGGGAGATGCCGGTGCCTGGTCGAAGGAGCGCAGCGCCATGTTCTCGGCGACCGACATGTCGGCCACGCAGGCATTGCGCAGCGGCTCTTCAGGCAGGCAGGCGATCCTGTGGCGGATCATCTCGGGGCGCGTGGCGGTGTAGACCTCGCCATGGACGCGCATGGTGCCGGCCTCGGCGTCGCGCTGACCGGCCAGCGTTTCGACCAGCTCGCGCTGACCGTTGCCCGAAACGCCCGCGACGCCGACGATCTCGCCCGCATGGATCTCCAAAGCCATATCCTCGACGGCGAGCTGGCCGACATTATCGGCGACGCTCAACCCGTCGAGGCTGAGCACGGTCTTGCCGGCCGCGCGGGCCTCGCGCTCCACCACGGTGCGCGTCTCGCGACGCCCGACCATCATCTCGGCCATCGTGTCGTTGTCGAGCTCAGCTGTCGGCTTGGTGCCGACATGCTGGCCGCGGCGCAGGACGGTGACGGCGTCGCAGAAGGCGTTCACCTCCCGGAACTTGTGCGTGATGGTGACGATGGTGATCTGCCCGTCGTTCGTCATCTTCTTCAGCGTGCCCAGCACTTCGTCGGCCTCGTCCGGCGTCAGCACCGACGTCGGCTCGTCGAGGATCAGCAGGTTACGCTTGAGGTAGAGCTGGCGGAGGATCTCGCCCTTCTGCTTCTGGCCGGCCGCGAGATCGGCGACCGGCGTGTCGATCGGCACGGTGAAGGGCGTCGTCTCGAAGAAGGATTTGAGCGCGCGCCGTTCGGCCGGCCAGTCGATCACCGCCGGCAGGTCGCCGCGCGAGAGCACGAAGTTCTCCAGCACCGTCATGTTCGGCACCAGGGTGAAGTGCTGGTAGACCATGCCCAGGCCGAGCTCGTGCGCCTGGCGCGGATGGGCGATCACGATCTCCCGCTCGTTCAGCAGGATCTGGCCCTCGTCGGCGGCGTAGTAGCCCATGGCGCATTTCACGAGCGTGCTCTTGCCGGCGCCGTTCTCGCCCAGCAGCGCATGGAAGGCGCCGGCCTTGATCTTGACCGAGACGTCGTCGAGCGCGGCCAGCGCGCCGAAGCGCTTGGAGAAGCCCACCAGCTCGAGCGACGGCGCGTTCACGCCAGGACCTTGAGGATGTCGGTCGAGGTGGCGACGGCGCCGAAGACACCGCCCTGCATCTCGACCATCTTGAGCGCGGCGGCATGGTTGCCCTTGTCGGTGGCGCCGGTGCAATCCTCGAGGATCACGCATTCGAAGCCGCGGTCGTTGGCTTCGCGCATCGTCGTGTGGACGCAGACGTCGGTGGTGATGCCGGTGAGCACGAGATTGTCGATGCCGCGTGTGCGCAGCATCAGCTCGAGGTCGGTGGCGCAGAACGAGCCCTTGCCGGGCTTGTCGATCACCGGCTCACCCGTCGCCGGTGCGAGCTCGGGAATGATCTCCCAGCCGGGCTCGCCACGCACCCCGGCGACGGCGAGGTCTCGGATCAGGGTTCGGGCGTCGGCGACCATCGCCACCAGCCGATTCACCCTCTGCGAGGTATCCCCGTAAGCCTCGATCTCCCGAACCAGCGCCGAAAGCGTCTCCAGGTATTGAACCTGTGCCTCGGGGTTGGACCAGCCTCCGGCGTCACGGTCGATCCTGGCACGGAGGGTAGCGTCGGGGATCACCCGCGCCGACAACACCGAGCGGGATGCGGCCTGGCCCTCGCCGACGGCAAGGATGGAGGCCATCAGACCGAGCGATGTAACTCGCGGGATCGCCTGCGCGCCGCCCCGTCGCGGGATCCAGCGCTCTGAGAGAAAGTGGCGCTGCCGATAGCTCCATCCCGACGCGATCGCGTCCGCGCCCATCGCGAGCGCAGCCAGTCCCGCGATGTCAGCATAACCGACCACCACCTCGAACTCGTTCAGGACCGCGAGTCGGTACACGATCCGTAGGAGGTTCACCAGGAGGCCTGTGTCCCAGGCCGCTGGGTAAGCACCTCGGCGCCCGACTATGA
>SCVT01000262.1 GCA_004296815.1 Reyranella sp.
GCAGGCTCGCGAGGTCGGAGCCCGAGCCCGGCTCGGAATAGCCCTGGCACCACAGCTCCTCGGCCGCCGCGATCTTCGGGAGGAAGCGCTTCTTCTGCGCGTCGCTGCCGAACTTCATCAGGACCGGAGCCACCATCTTGATGCTGAACGATGAGAGATACGGCGAGTCGGCCCGCGCCATCTCAAGTTCGAAGATGAACTTCTGCGTCGAGTTCCAGCCCGGCCCGCCGTATTCCTTGGGCCAGTTGGGGCAGAGCCAGCCCTTGCTTGCGAGCTTCTTCTGCCACTGGACCAGCCGCTCCTTGGAGACGTGGCTGGTGCGGCTGCGGCGGCTCTCCTCCGCGACCTCGGGAGGCATGTTGGCCGTGATCCAGTCGTGGACCTCCTTCTGGAAGGCCAGTTCCTGTTCGCTGAATGCCAGACGCATGTGACTAGAGCCCCAACATCACCTTGGACATGATCCCGCGCTGCACTTCCGACGAGCCGCCGTAGATCGTCATCTTGCGGCCGTTGAAGTAGCGCGGCGCCAGCGTGTCGACGCCCTCGGGCCCGATCGGCTCGACGTTGGCGTTCCAGGCGCGCTGCTCGGGGAACGGCTGGCTGTAGTAGCCCGCGGCCTCGACCGCGAACTCCTGCACCTGCTGCATCACCTCGGTGCCGCGCAGCTTGATCATCGAGGAGAGCGGGCCCGGGTTCTGGCCCGAGGCGAGCTTTGAATAGAACTCTTGCTCGAACATCTCGAGGCCCGAGATCTCGATGTCCATGCGCGCGAGCTTCTCGCGCCAGGCCGTGTCGGCCATGATCGAGTCCTCGCCTTCCGGCATCGATTGCGCGAGCCGCTTCAGCTTCTCGAAGCCCGACCGCAGGCGCGGGCTGTAGGGATTGCCGCCGCGCTCGAACTCGAGCAGGTACTTGGCATAGGTCCAGCCCTTGTTTTCTTCGCCGACCCGATTCTCGACCGGCACCTTCACATCGGTGAGGAACACCGAGTTCACTTCCTGCGTGCCGGCGCGGTTGCCGTCGGCGGTGATGATCGGCTCGACCGAGATGCCCGGCGTCTTCATGTCGATCAGCAGGAAGGAGATGCCCTCCTGCGGCTTGCCCTCGTTCGAGGTGCGCACCAGGCAAAAGATCCAGTCCGCGGTCTGCGCAAGCGTCGTCCAGGTCTTCTGACCGTTCACGATGTAGTGGTCGCCCTCACGCACCGCCTTGGTGCGCAGCGACGCGAGATCGGAGCCCGAGCCCGGCTCGGAATAGCCCTGGCACCAGATCAGGTCGGAGTTCAGCATCGGCGGCAGGTGGCGCTTCTTCTGCTCGTCCGAGCCGTACTTCATGATCACCGGCGCGCACATCTTGGGGCCGAACGGCGAGGTGCCGGGCGCGCCCGCCTTGGCGAGCTCCATCTCGAAAATGTACTTCTGCGTCGTGGTGAAGCCAGGCCCGCCGAATTCCTTGGGCCAGCCGGTGCAGAGCCAGCCCTTCTTGGCCAGGCGCTTCTGCCAGTCGATCAGACGCTCCTTCGGCATGTAGGCGTTCCGGCCGACCTTGATCTCGCCCACGATCTCGGGCGTCAGGTTCTCCTTCAGCCAGTCGCGCACTTCCTTCTGGAAGGCCAACTCTTCCTTGCCGAATGTCAGGTCCATTTCGGAACTCCCTTTCGCGATGAAATTACCGCGCCGGCTTCCATGACGTAAAGCGTGGGCTAGAGTGCGAACAGGCCCCGCGTTCGTCAGGAAAAACCGATGTCCCCGCCCGTCCAGCCCGTGATCAGCGACACCAAGCTGCCTGAAGCCGCCGATGTCGTGGTGATCGGCGCCGGCATCGCCGGCACGTCGGCAGCCTATGCGCTGGCCAGGAAGGGTCACAAGGTCGCGCTGCTCGACAAGGGCGTGGTCGGCGGCGAGCAGAGCAGCCGGAACTGGGGCTGGTGTCGCCAGCAGCATCGTGACCTGCGCGAACTGCCGCTCGCCATGAAGAGCCTCGAGATCTGGAAGGGCCTCAACGCCGAGCTGGGGACGGAAACCGGCTTCCGGCACACCGGCCTCCTCTATGTCACGACGCGCCGCGAGGACTTCGCGCAGTGGGAGGAATGGACGCTGCGCGCCCGCGAGTACCAGATGCACAGCCGCATCCTGTCGCCCGGCGAGGCCAAGGCGATGACGCCGGGCAGCGTGCCGGACTGGATCGGCGGCGTGCATAGCCCAAGCGACGGCCGCGGCGAGCCCTCTCTCGCCTCCTCAGCGATCGCCGAGGCTGCACGCAAGCTCGGCGCGACCATTCACCAGAACTGTGCGGCACGCGGCCTCGACATCGCCGGTGGCAAGGTGGCGGGCGTCATCACCGAACAGGGACGCATCCGCACCCAGGCCGTGCTCTGCGCCGGCGGTGCCTGGAGCTCGCTGTTCTGTCGCCGCCATGGGCTGCGCCTGCCGCAGGCCGGCGTGCGTTCGACCTCGTTCGCGACGGTGCAGGCGCCCCAGGTGACGGAAGGCGGCCTGTCGCTGCCCGACGTCACGATCCGGCGGCGCCTCGACGGCGGCTACACGGTGGGCCTCGGTGGACGCGGCACCGTCGACCTGTCGTTTCAGGGCATGCTCTATGCGCGCCAGTTCCTGCCGACAGCGAAGAAGCGGCGCAAGGGACTGACCTTCGCGCTGAAGCCGTCGTTCTTCAGCGGTGCCGAAGGTCTCGCCAACTGGTCGTTCGACCGCGTCTCGCCGTTCGAACGCCAGCGCACCTTCGATCCCCCCGCCGATCCGCGCCTCGTGCAGGAAGGCCTCACGACGCTCGGCCAGCACTATCCCGAACTGAAGGGCCTGAAGGTCGCCAACGCCTGGGGTGGCCTGATCGACTCGACACCCGACGGCATCCCGGTGATCTCGGCCGTCGATCCGGTACCCGGCCTCTATCTCTCGACCGGCTACACAGGCCACGGCTTCGGCATCGGCCCCGGCGCGGGACGGCTGGCCGCCGACATCGTGGCCGGCGATCCGCCGATCGTCGACCCTCACCCGTTCCGTTACAGCCGCATGATCGACGGTAGCGACCTCGGCGAGCCGGGGATGATGTAGCTCCCGCGCGAGCAGGTCGCTCCTAGGCGACCTTCTTGCCGAGATGCGGGAACATCGCGAGACGCGCCGCGTCATCCATCTCGCTCTTGAAGGTGTGCTTGTCCTTCAGGGCGAGCGTACGCACCGCCGCCGGCCGCGCGCTGATCTCGGCGAGGTGGCGTTGCAGGTTCGGGAACTGCTTCGGCGCTTCGGGCCCCAGCACGACCGGCAGCAGCCGCGACCAGCCCCACACCGCCATGTCGACGATGCTGTAGGCATCGCCGCACATGAATTTGTGCTTGCCGAGGCGCGCATCGAGGATCCCCCAGTGGCGCTGCGCCTCGAAGGTGTAGCGGTTGACTGCATATTCCTTGGGTTCGGGCGCGAAGTTCCTGAAGTGAACCGACTGCCCCGAGTAAGGTCCGATGCCCGAGGCCACGAACATCAGCCAGGACAGCATCTCGCCGCGCTTCGCGGGCAGGAACTTGCCGGTCTTCTCCGCGAGGTAGAGCAGGATCGCATTGCTGTCGAACACCGTCTCGCCGTCGTCGACGATGGCCGGCACCTTGGCGTTGGGATTGATCGCCAGGAATGACGGTGCGTGCTGTTCGCCTTTGCGGGAGTCGATCGGCACGAGCTCGTAGGGCAAACCCATCTCTTCGAGGCAGAGCGCCACCTTCATCGGGTTCGGCGCCAGGTTGTAATAGAACTTGATCATAATTCTCTCCGCAGCTTGCTGTTCTGGCGCTACTCCGGCTTGGCGCCGGACTTCTTGATGATCGGATCCCAGAAGGCCATCTGGTCGTCGTAGAACTTCTTGGCCTGCTCGGGTGTCGACTCGATCAGCTCGATGGCGAGCTCGTCGGCCTTCTTCACCATGTCGGGGTGCTTCAGCGCCGTGTTGAAGGCGGCGTTCAGCTTGTCGACGATCGCTCGCGGTGTCTTGGCGGGCGCATAGGCCGCGTACCAGGTGTTGATCGAGTAGTCGAAACCCGTGACCTCCTTGACGGTCGGGACGTCGGGGAGCTGTTTCAGCCGCTTGTCCGCGGCCACGCCGATCACGCGCACCTTGTTGCCGTCGATGAATCCCTTGCTCGACTGCAGCGTGTCGATCTGGAAGCCGTGGCGGCCCGCGATCATGTCGACCATGCCCGGCGCCGAGCCACGATAAGGCACGTGCAGCGCGTCGCCGCCGGCTCGGACGGCGAACAGGTAACTCGCGAGATGGATCATGCCGCCGTTGCCGGACGAGGCGTAGGAGTACTTGCCCGGGTCCTTGCGCAGCATGGAGACGAGCTCCTGCGTGCTCTTGGCGCCGTCCATGGGCGTCAGCAGGATCAGCGGCACGCTGGCGACATAGGCGATGGCCTGCAGGCCGTTCACCGGATCGTAGCCGAGCTTGTCGCCATAGAGCGCCGGCGCCATCGCCATGGTCGAGGCGCTGAACAGGATCGTGTAGCCGTCCGGCGAGGCCGCTGCGACCATCGCCGTGCCGATATTGCCCGTGGCGCCCGGCTTGTTTTCGACGATCACCTGCTGGCCCAGGATCTCGGAGAGCCGCGGCGCCAACAGGCGGCCGACCACGTCGGTGGGACCGCCGGCCGCGAAGGCGATGACCATCCGGATCGGCTTGTCGGGGTAGTTGGCTTGCGCCTGCGCGGCCGCCGAGCCGAGCAAGGTCGCGGCGACCAGGAGCGCAAGGCGCCGTCCGATGCCTGTCAGGCCTGTCATGCTTGTCCTCCCTTTTGGCGCCATCCTAGGGCTATGCTCGGAGCGGGCAATCGGAGGGAACCGCATGGCAAACCGCATCAACCGAGCCATCGAGCTTCTGGAGGCGGACCAGGCGATCTACTACGACGGGCCGCACACCGGCCACGTGCTGACCTACGAGCAGGGCCTCGAGGACGCGCACACCTGGGCCGACTACATCAACGTCGGCATGGAGCACGGCGCCTTCGACATGACGGGCCTCGCCGAGTACATGCGCGGCCTGGTCGATGGTGGTCCGACGGCCTCCGGACACCGGACGCCCGCCGTGATCGTCGAGGCGCCGGTCAACGGCATCGACGGTGCCAACGTCCGGTTCAACGCCTGGCAGTTCCGCCAGATCCTGGGGCGTGGCGTGCATGGCATCCTGCTCTGCCAGGCCGAGAACGCCGACGCCGTCCGGGAGTTCGTCGCGGCCTGCCGCTTCCCGCACAACAAACCGGGCCCCCATGAGTTAGGCATTGGCAAGTTGGGCATCGGCACGCGCGGCCGCGGCTCGGAGCCGACCGCGGCTCCGGTCTGGGGCCTTGATACCGTTCAATATTTGAACCGCTGCGATCCTTGGCCGCTTAATCCGGTCGGCGAGCTGTTGCTCGGCGTCA
>SCVT01000263.1 GCA_004296815.1 Reyranella sp.
CATCTCGACCGCGAGGTGGCTCGCCGAGCCGTTGCCCGAGGAGCCGTAGTTGAGATCGCCGGTCTTGGCCTTGGCGATCAGCTCAGGCACCGAGGTGATGCCGCTCTTGAGGCTGGTCATCAGCACCTGCGGTGTGAGGCCGATGTTGGCGATCGGCGCGAAATCCTTCTGCGGGTCGTAGGGCAGCTTCGGGTACAGTGCCGGGCTTATGCCGTGAGTGGAGATCGTGACCATGAGCAGCGTGTAGCCGTCGGGCGCCGCCTTGGCCACCACGTCGGCGCCGATCTGGCCGCCGGCGCCCGGCCTGTTCTCGACGATGACCTGCTGGCCCAGTGCCTTGGTGAGCTGATCGGCCATGACGCGCGCCAGGATGTCGGTTGCCTGGCCGGCCGGGAATCCGACGATGATGCGGATCGGTTTGGCGGGCCAGGCCTGGGCGAAGGCGCCCGGCGCGACGCCGGCAGCGGCGGCAGAGGCGAGAATGAATCTGCGTTTGAGCATCGGTGTCATCCCGAGCGAAGCGAGGGACCCTTGCGGGCGTTGGCCAAAGGTCCCTCGCTTCGCTCGGGATGACAACGGCTTTGTCTCAGGCCGCGCGCTTCTTCTGCTGCGACGGATGCTCGCCGGCGATCTTCAGGAAATTCTCGAGGATCTTGTGGCCGTGTTCCGAGGCGATGCTCTCGGGATGGAACTGCACGCCATGGATCGGCAGCGACTTGTGGCGCAGCCCCATGATGATGTCGCCGGTCTCGGCCGTGACGTCGAGGTCCTTGGGAAAATCCTTCCGGTCGACGATCAGCGAATGATAGCGCGTCGCCTGGAAGGGCGAGGGCACGTCCTCGAACACGCTCTGGTTCTTGTGGGCGACGCCCGACAGCTTGCCATGCATCGGCGTCGGCGCCCGCACGACGTGGCCGCCGAACACCTGGCCGATCGCCTGGTGGCCGAGGCAGACGCCCAGCAGCGGCACCTGCTCCTTGGCGGCGGCCTTGATCAGATCCATGCAGATGCCGGCCTCGTTCGGCGTGCATGGGCCCGGCGACAGCACAATGCCGGCGGGCTTCAGCGCCATCGCCTCCTCGACCGTGATCTGGTCATTGCGATGCACGACGCACTTTGCACCGAGATCGCCCAGGAAGTGGACGAGGTTGTAGGTGAAGCTGTCGTAGTTATCGATCAGGAGAATCATGGCGTCATCTTAGCGGCCGGATAGCTTTTGGGGTAGTGTTACGGGAAGAAGACAGAAAGCCGCCCTTGGTCGTCGAACCCCTCATCGTCGGGCTGCTGCTGGCAGCAGCCCTCATGCACGCCACGTGGAACGCCATCCTGAAGTCCGACTCCTCGGACCGGCTGGCGACGTTCGGCGTCATCATGACCACCGGCACGGTGATGGGCGTCTGCGTCGTGCCGTTCGTGCCGATGATCGAGCCGGGGGCGTGGAAGTTCCTGGTCGCCTCGGTCCTGATCCACGTCCTCTATTACACGTTCCTTCTAAAAGCCTATTCGTATGGCGACCTCAGCCACACCTATCCGATCGCGCGCGGCCTCGGCCCGCTGCTGGTGGCGCTGGTGTCGGGCCGCTTCATCGGCGAGGAGCTGCGCACGCAGGACATCGTCGGCGTCTTCCTGCTGAGCTTCGGGCTGGTGGCGCTCGCCATGCCGCTGCGCAATGTCGTGCCGCGGCCGGGCGCCCGGCATGGTCTGGCAACGCTGTTCGCGGTGCTGACCGGCGTCACCATCGCGGCCTACATCATCGCCGACGGGCTGGGTGTGCGCTCCGCCGGTCCGACCTTCGAGCACCGCATCTCCTACATCGCCTGGCTCTGCGTACTGGAAGGGCCCTGGCTGCTGGTGCTGGCCTTCGTCCTGCGCCCGGACACGGTGTGGGGGCATCTCAAGCGCACCTGGTATCGCGGCGTAATCGGCGGCGTCATTGCCAACGTCGGCTACGGCATCGCGATCTATGCGCTGGTGCTGGGGCCGATGGCGCATGTCGCGGCCCTGCGCGAGACCTCGGTGCTGTTCGGTGCGCTGATCGGCACCTTGTTGCTGGGCGAGCCGTTCGGCGGCCGGCGCATTGCCGCGGCCGCTGTCATTGTCTGCGGGCTCGTCCTGATGAACGGCCCGAGCGTGTTTTAGGTCGCCGGTGGTTCGGTCGCGCCGAACGGCGGCTCGCCCAGCAACTTCTTCGTGAGCGCGCGCAGGCGCGGCGCCTGTGCTTCCGTATCGAGACCGATGCCGCGCGCGAGACGTTCGGCGACGAAAGCCGTCACATCCGCCTGGGTGAGGCGTCCGAGCAACAAGTATGGTTGAGCCGGGTCGACCATGGTGTCGACCGCAGCCAGAGCATTGACTACCTGGGCGTTGCAGTCGTCGATCCAGGGCTGATGGACTTTCTCCGCCGGCGTGTGGTTGCGCGTATAGGCCGCCTGAAGAGCCTTGTCGCAGGCGCCCATCATGAGGGCTGCGACCTTCAAGACCGCGCGCCGGTCGGCGCCCTTGGTTGGCGTCAGCGGCCGATCACCACCATAGGCCTCGTCGAGGTGATCGACGATGGCGCCGCTGTCGACCAAGGTCTCTCCGCTGTCGAGGACGAGGGCGGGGATGCGGCCCAGCGGATTGTTGGCACGGACTTCTGCACGGTTCGTGAATGCCGACAGGGATTGCTGTTCGAAGGGCACGCCATAGGCTTTCAGTGTGATCGCGACACGGCGCGTGTACGGTGAGCGGTTCACACCAATCAACAGCATCTGGATTTCCGTCCATCTTGTTTGCGCTCGGGTTCGCTGTCATGGCTCTAGCACATCTTCCTGGCACATTTGCCGGCAATAGGACGACGCGATGTCCACGCGAAACCTCGACAAGCTCATGGCGCCCAAGTCCGTTGTGGCGATCGGCGCCAGCACGCGCCCCGGCTCGGTCGGGGCGGCGGTGACGCGCAACCTGCTGGCCGGCGGCTTCCAGGGCGAGATCTCGCTGGTCAACGTCAAGGGTGGCGAGATCGACGGCCGGCCCGTCTATCGCAGCCTCGCGGAATTGCCCGAAGTGCCCGACCTTGCGGTCGTCATGACGCCGGCGGAAACGATCCCGCGCCTGATCCTGGAACTGGGCGAGCGCGGCACGCGGGTCGCAGTGGTGATCAGCGCCGGTCCCGGCAACGGCGCCGACGGTGCGGAGGTGAACGCGCGCTGGCGGCGGCGCATCCTGCGCGCCGCGCGGCCGCATTTGCTGCGCGTCGTCGGGCCGAACACCATCGGCTATGCCATGCCGAAGTTGGGGCTCAACGCCAGTTTCGGACCGGGCAATCTCAAGGCCGGGCGCGTGGCCGCGGTCGCGCAGTCGGGCGCGGTATTGGCCGGGCTCGCCGACTGGGGCTCGGCCCAGGGCATCGGCTTCTCCCACCTGATCTCGATGGGCGACATGAGCGACGTCGATTTCGGCGACGTGCTCGACATGCTGGCGCGCGACTCCGAAACGCGGGCCATCCTGATGTACATCGAAGGGCTTACGCACGCGCGCAAGTTCATGTCGGCGGCGCGCGGCGTGGCCCGCATCAAGCCGGTGATCGTGCTGAAAGCCGGCCGCCATGCCGCCGCCGCCAAGGCCGCGGCCTCGCATACCGGCTCGATGGCGGGATCGGCCGCCGTCTATGACGCCGCCTTCGCCCGCGCCGGACTGGTGCGGGTGACGGGGCTGGGCGAATTGTTCGATGCCGCCGAGACGCTGGGTTACGGCATCTCGCCGCGCACCGAGCGGCTGGCGATCCTGACCAACGGCGGCGGCGTCGGCATCATCGCCACCGACCTGCTGATGGACGAGGGCGGCGAACTGGCGACGTTGCTGCCCAAAACGCTGGGCCAGCTCGACAAGCACATGCCGCGGGCGTGGTCGCGCGGCAATCCGGTCGACATCGTGGGCGACGCCGACGGGCCGCGCTATGCCGCCGCCCTCGACGCGCTGGCCGACGACCGCGGTGTCGGCGCGGTGTTGGCGATGAACGTGCCGACCGCGCTCACCTCGTCGGAGGATGCCGCGCGGGCGATCGCGGGCGCGGCGGGGGCCAAGGTCGTGCCGGTGATCGGCTGCTGGATCGGCGGTCCCGCGGCGGCGGCGGGGCGGGAGGTCCTGCACGCCGCCGGCATGCCGGCCTACGACACGCCGCTGCGCGCCGTGCGCGGCTTCATGCACATCGTGCAGTACCGGCGCGGCCAGCGCGCGCTCCAGCGCACGCCGCCGTCGGTGCCCGAGGCGCGCGCCGACACGCACCTGGTGCGGGCGATCGTCCAGGGCGCGCTGGCGGACAAGCGCTCGATCCTGACCGAGCCGGAAGCCAAGCGCGTGCTGGCGGCCTACGGCATTCCCGTCGTGCCGACGGAAATCGTGCTCGATGCAGCCGAGGCCGCCGCTGCCGCGGTGCGCATCGGTTTTCCGGTCGCGGTAAAGATCCTGTCGCGCCAGATCACGCACAAGAGCGATGTCGGTGGAGTGGTGCTCGACCTCGGCTCCGAACAGGCCGTGGCCGACGCGGTGCGGACCATGACCGGCAATGCGCTGGTCAAGGCGCCCAAGGCCAGGATCGACGGCTTCGTCGTACAGCCGATGATCAAGCGGCCGCACGCGGTCGAGCTGATCCTGGGCGCCGCGGAGGATCAGGTGTTCGGCCCGATCCTGCTGGTCGGTCACGGCGGCGTCGCGGCCGAGGTGGTGGATGACAAGGCGTTGGCGCTGCCGCCGCTCGATCTCGTGCTGGCCGAGGATGCTCTCAGCCGCACCCGCGTCGACCGGCTGCTACGCGGCTATCGCGACCGGCCGCCTGCCGCGCGCGGAGCGGTCGCCGAGGTCATGGTGCGCCTGTCGCAGCTCATCGCCGACGTCGACGAGATCGCCGAACTCGACATCAACCCGCTGCTGGCCGACGCCGACGGGGTACTGGCGCTCGATGCCCGCATCGTCGTCCGCAAGCCGGAAGCCGGGCAGGAGCGGGCGGCGCGTTTCGCCATAAGGCCCTATCCGGTCGAACTCGAGACCGAGGTCCGCCACGGCGAGGAGAAGCTCCGGATCCGCCCGATCCGGCCGCAGGACGAAGCGCTGCTCGACGGTTTCGTCCGCCGGCTGTCGCGCGAGGACGTTCGCATGCGCTTCTTCGGGCCG
>SCVT01000264.1 GCA_004296815.1 Reyranella sp.
TCCTCATGCCGGTTCGTCTTCTGAAGTTGTCTGACAACTTGGCTCACGCTAGCATCCACCCCGATGACCGACAAGCCGCCCGCCAACAATCTTGCCGAGCAGGTGATGGCGCGCCTCAGCGCCGACATCCGCGGCGGCCGACTGGCTCCCGGCGCACGGCTGCCGACCGAGCAGGCGTTGACGTCAGAACTCGGCGTCAGCCGCACCGTGGTGCGCGAGGCGGTGGCAGCGTTGCGCGCGGACGGGCTCGTCGTCACGCGCCGCGGCTCCGGCGCCTATGTGGCCGACCCCGCGGCGGGACCGTTCCGCATCGCTGCGCCGCGCGCGACCGCACTGTCGGATATCCTCGACGTCATGGAACTCAGGCTCGCCGTTGAGGTCGAGGCGGCAGCGCTTGCGGCCGAACGTGCATCGCGCAAGCATGTCGCCGCCATCCAGGCGGCCTGGCGGTCGATCGACACGGCGCTGCAGCGCGGCGAGGGCGCCGTCGCCGAGGATTTCGCTTTTCATCGCGCCATCGCCGAGGCGACCGGCAACCGGCAGTTCCCGGGTTTCCTGGCCTATCTCGGCAGCCACGTCATTCCGCGCCAGAGAGTGCGGCTGAGCGTCGATACGCCGGCGGAGCGCCGCGCCTACCTGGAGCGCATCCAGGCCGAGCATTCGCGCATCGTGACAGCGATCGGCGCCGGCGACCCTGCCGAAGCCCGCCGCGCCATGCGCGATCATCTCACGCGCTCGCTCGAGCGCTACCGGACTCTCGCAAAAGGAAAGAAAAATGGCCGACGCTAGGAAGATCGTGTTTACCGGCGCATCAGGCGGCATCGGGACGATGATCCGGCCGCTGCTCGCCAGGCACTATCCGGGCCTCGTGCTGAGCGACATGGTGAAGCCCAAGGATCTGCTGGCGAGCGAGACCTTCGTGGCAGCCGATCTCACCAAGCCCGACGAGGTTGCGGCAGCCGTGAAGGGCGCCGACAGCGTCATCCATCTCGGCGGCTTCTCGGTCGAGGGGCCGTGGGACACGATCCTGCAGGCCAACATCATCGGCTGCTACAATCTCTTCGAGGCTGCGCGGGTCGCGGGCGTGAAGCGCGTGATCTTCGCCTCGTCCAACCACGCGGTCGGCTTCTATCCGCGCAAGCGCAAGATCGGCACCCACGTCACCGTTCGCCCCGACAGCCGCTACGGCGTCAGCAAGGCATTCGGCGAGGCGTTGGGTGCTCTCTATTCCGACAAGCACGGCATGGCCGTGACCTGCCTGCGCATCGGCAATGTCGGCCCGAAGCCGCTCGACGTACGGCGCCTCTCGATCTGGATCAGTCCCGAAGACATCGTCCAGCTCATGCGCATCGGCCTGGAGCATCCCGACATCCGTTTCGAGATCTTCTATGGCGCGTCCGACAATGCCGCGAGCTGGTGGGACAATTCCCGCGCCCAGCAGCTCGGCTACCGTCCGACCGGCAAGGCCGAGGACCATCGCGCCCACGCCGAGGCCGAGCAGGCGAAGGTCGGGCCCGATCCGGTCGGCGACGTCTTCCAGGGCGGCACATTCTGCGCGGCGGAGTTCACCAACGACGTGAAGCGCGCCGGGCCTTAAGGGTTATACTCGTCGCCGAGAGGTGACGATGACGCGTTTTCTGACCGTCGGGGCCGCCCAGATGGGCCCCATCCAGCGCAGCCACAGCCGCCGCGACGTGGTCGAGCGGCTGATTGCCCATCTGCGCGAGGCCAAGCGGATGGGCTGCGAGCTGGTCGTGTTCCCCGAGCTCACGCTCACGACCTTCTTCCCGCGCTGGTGGATGGCCGACCATGCCGAGATCGACTCCTTCTTCGAGCAGGAGATGCCGTCGAACGAGACGGCGCCGCTGTTCAACGAGGCAAAGCGTCTCTCGATGGGCTTCTGTCTCGGCTACGCCGAGCTCACCCGCGAGGAAGGCCGAGTGCGACGCTTCAACACCTCGATCCTGGTCGAGCGCGACGGCAGCATCGTCTCCAAGTACCGCAAGGTCCATCTGCCCGGCCACGCCGAGCACGAGCCCGAGCGACCCTTCCAGCATCTGGAGAAGCGCTACTTCGAGGTGGGCAATCTCGGCTTCCCCGTGGTCAAGGCGTTCGGCGGCAACATGGGCATGTGCATCTGCAACGACCGCCGCTGGCCCGAGACCTATCGCGTCATGGGCCTGCAGAACGTCGAGATGGTGCTGCTGGGCTACAACACGCCGCTGCACAATGCGCCGGCGCCGGATCACGACGAACATTCCTGGTTCCACAACCAGCTCTCCATGCAGGCCGGCGCCTACCAGAACGGAAGCTGGGTCGTCGGTGTCGCCAAGGGCGGCAACGAGGAGAGCGTGCCTTCGCTCGCCGACTCCATGATCGTGGCGCCCTCGGGCAAGGTCGTGGCGCGTGCCGCGGGCGATGACGACGAGCTCGTAGTCCATCGCTGCGATCTCGATGCCGGCAAGAGCTACAAGACCACGACCTTCAACTTCGCCGTCCATCGCCAGCCCGACCAGTACAGGCTGATCGTCGAGCGCAAGGGCGCGGTCGATCCGGCCTGAGTTACGGCCCTGTAACGTCTTGTGACGCCGCGCTGTGCGTCCTATCTGAGAGTGCGCCCGGCGGGGACGACCCCGCCATCCATCGGGCAGGCGTCGGGACGGCCCGACTTCTTGCGAAGGGTGCGTCTCATGGCCTGGTTCATTCTTTTCATTGCCGGTATCTGCGAGATCGGCTGGGCGATCGGTCTCAAATATACCGATGGGTTCTCGCGGCTCGTGCCGTCGGTCCTTACCGGCGGCGCCATGCTGGTGAGCATCGTCCTGCTCGGCATCGCGCTCAAGACGCTGCCGGTCGGCACCGGCTATGCGGTCTGGACCGGCATCGGCGCGGTCGGCACGGCGATCCTGGGCATCTTCCTGTTCGGCGAATCGACCGACCTGCCGCGGCTGGCCTCGATCGCGCTGATCGTTGCCGGCATCGCAGGCCTGAAGCTCACGAGCAGCGTCTAGGCGGCAGCGTCTAGACGATCCTCTAGACGACGGCGCTCTTCTGGAAGTTGCCGTAGCTGCGCTCGGGCGTGCCGCGGAACAGCGACATGTGGGTGTGGGTGGCCACGAACGGGTCACCCACCTTCTTGCGGCCGAGCACGACCGTGGTGCGGCCGGGCCGGTCGAACTTGTCGCCGTTGGGGTGGAAGCCGTCGGACTGCCACACGCCCATGCCGACGGCGGTCAGCCGGTCGGCCGAGACGATGGCCTCGATCTTGTCGAGGTCGAAGCGGAAGCCGCGAATCGTGCCCCAGACATTGCGCCACTGCTTCTGCTCGGCGAGCTGCTGGCCGATCATGAAGTCGGTGAAGGTACCGAAGGCGATCATGTCGTCGGAGAAGATCGGCCGCGCGCCCTCGTAGTCGACGGCGCGGCAATGCTTCGACAACGTGTCGAACCACTGGCACACGGCCTTGAGATCGTCGGGCTGAACGGGCGCGCGAAGGTTCATCTCTGGTCTCCTAAAGTCCAAATCTCTGCCAGTGCGCGCGCTCCTCGAGCGCGGCGAGCGTGGCGGGCCCGATATCGTCGAGGCCGCCCCCCGGACCACTGTGCAGGCCGAAGCGCGACAGCAGGCGGCGGCGCGGGCCGATCACCGGCAGGTGCACCTTCTCGCCATAGCGCGCCTGGAGGGTCGAGCGCAGCTCGCCCATGCTGTCGGCTAGGCCCATCTCGATACCGCGCTTGCCGGTCCAGAACTCGCCGCTGAACAGCACTGCCTCGTCGGTCTTCAACAACTTGCCGCGGCGCTCGCGGACCCAGTCCTTGAAGCCGTCGTGGATCTCGGCCTGCAGGCGCTTCAGCCGCTCGACATCGTCGGCCTTCTCCGGCCGGAAGGGATCGAGCATCGACTTGCGCTCGCCCGACGTGTGCACACGGCGCTCGACGCCGATGCGCGCGATCAGGTCCTGGAAGCCGAAGCCCGCGCTGATCACGCCGATCGAGCCCACGATTGAGCTCGGGTCGACGACGATCTCGTCCGCCGCGCAGGCAAGCCAATAGCCGCCGGAGGCCGCGACATCCTCGACGAAGGCGATGACCGGCAGGTTCTTCTCTTTCGCGTGCAGGCGGATGCGCTGGGCGATCAGCGCGGATTGCACGGGCGACCCACCGGGCGAGTTGAGCGCCAGCGCCACGGCCTTGGCGCCGCGTGTGTCGAAGGCGCGCTTGAGCAGCGGCGCCACCGATTCGACGGACAGGCTGCGGCCGCCGAGCAGGCCGCCGGAAGCGATGACACCCGACAGACGCACGACCGGCACGACCGGTCCGCGGCGAAAACGTTCCCTGATCCAACCCAGCATGGCCGGCACTCTCGCGGCGACGGCCTTAGAAGGCAAGCGGCCTAGAACTTGAGGGGCTCGCTGTGGCGCAGAACGGCCTCGGCTGCTTCGGTGTAGCCGCCATCGGCACGATGCAGGACGAAGGGCTCCGTCTCCGTCCGGCGCGCCTCCCGGGAACGGCGGGCGCGGACCAGCACGCGCGCGGCGGGTGGCAGGCGCTTCACGGTGATGTCGCCCAGGCCCAGCCGCACGAGGTGCCCGACGATCTCTTCCAGCCGGTCGCTGCGATGGATTGCCAGCAGGGTGCCTGCGGGTTTCAACGCGGCGGCCGCAACGTCCAGCCATCGCGCGAGATCGGCACTCGATTCGACGGTCGCCAGTGCCTTGCTGCGGTTTGGCGAAGGGTCGGCGACGGCGGCGGCGAGGTAGGGCGGGTTGGTCGCCACATGATCGAAGGTGCCGAGGTCGGCGGGCAGCGTCGTTGCAATATCGTGAACATGCACCTGCACGCGATCCTCGACGCCGTTCAGGGCGGCATTGCGCCGTGCCAGTGCCGCGAGCTCGGGCTGCAGTTCGATACCGACCACAGCGCAGCCGGGCACACGCGCGGCGAGGCAAAGGCCCACGGATCCGACGCCGGCGCCGAGATCGAGCACACGCTCTCCGGCCCGCGCCTCGACCGCGGCCGCCAGCAGCACGGCATCGACCGCCACCCGGTAGCCGCGAGCCGGTTGCAACAGCCGCACGCGGCCGCCCAGCAAGGCATCTTCGGTCGAGGTGCTTTCCATGGTAGGGATCATGTCACGACAACGTGTCGCAACAACCAGGCTTCATCGGGGATTACCTTCCCGTCATGGCAACCGTCGTCTCCCTCGAGGGCAAGCGCAAGGCGCCGAGCCTCGAACCGCTGCTGGCGCTCTGTGCCGACGACATGGCGCAGATCGATCGCGAGATCCTCGCGCGCATGCGCTCGCCGGTCGCGCTGATCCCCGAGCTCGCGAATCATCTGGTCGGCGCCGGCGGCAAGCGCATGCGGCCTCTGCTCACCGTCGCGGCGGCGCGGCTCTGCGGCTACAGCGAGACGAGCGACCGCCACATCAAGCTCGCCACCTGCGTCGAGTTCATCCATTCGGCGACCCTGCTGCATGACGACGTGGTCGATGTGAGCGCGCTTCGCCGCGGCAAGCCGTCGGCCAACATCGTGTGGGGCGACAAGGCCTCGGTGCTGGTGGGCGATTTCCTGTTCACGCGCTCCTTCGAGCTGATGGTCGACGTCGGCTCGCTCGACATCCTGGGCGTCCTCTCCCGCGCCTCCTCGACGATCGCCGAGGGCGAGGTGCTGCAGCTCGTCAGCCAGCGTGACACCAGCACGCCCGAGGCGACCTATCTCGAGGTCATCAAGGCCAAGACCGCCAAGCTGTTCGCCGCGGCCGCCGAGGTCGGTGCGATGGTCGCCGGCCGCAACGGCGCCGAGCGTGTGGCGCTCGAGAGCTTCGGCATGAACCTCGGCATCGCCTTCCAGCTCGTCGACGATGCGCTCGACTATTCGGGCCGCGAGGCCAAGCTCGGAAAGACCGTCGGCGACGATTTCCGCGAGGGCAAGATCACGCTCCCGGTGATCCTGGCCTTCCTGCGCGGCGGCGCCGTCGACCGCGAGTTCTGGAAGCGTACGATCGAGAAGCTCGACCAGCGCGACGGCGATCTCGAGCAGGCACAGAGCCTGATCGAGCGTCACGGCGCCCTGGCCGACACGCTGGAGCGCGCCCGCCACTACGGCGCCATGGCGCGCGATGCGCTCGGCCTGTTCCCGGACACGCCGCTCAAGGCCGCGATGCTCGAGGCGGTCGACTTCGCCATCGACCGGGCGCACTGACCTCCCGATCAGCGATGGCCGCCAAGCACGTCCTCGCGATCGACCAGGGCACGACGAGCACGCGCGCCATCGTCTTCGACTCCTCGGGCCGGCCGGTCGCCTCGGCGCAGAAGGAGCTGCCGCAGATCTTCCCGAAGCCGGGCTGGGTCGAGCACGATCCGGAGGAGATCTGGTCGGCCACGGTCGAGGTCTGCCGCGGCGCGCTCGCCAAGGCGAAGCTCGACGCAAAGGCGCTCGTCGGCATCGGCATCACCAATCAGCGCGAGACGACGGTCGTGTGGGATCGCGCCACCGGAAAGCCGATCCACAATGCCATCGTCTGGCAGGACCGCCGCACCGCCGAGCGCTGCGCGGCCCTGAAGAAGGATGGCCACGAGAGGCTGTTCTCGGACCGGACCGGCCTGCTGCTCGACCCCTATTTCTCCGGCACCAAGATCGCGTGGATCCTCGACCATGTCGCGGGCGCACGGGCGGCGGCGGAGAAGGGGGCGCTGGCCGCCGGCACCATCGAGTGCTTCCTGCTGTGGCGTCTGACCGGCGGCAAGGTGCATGCGAGCGACGCCACCAACGCCAGCCGCTCGCTGCTGCTCGACATCCGCAAGGGTGCATGGGATCCGGAGCTCGCGAAGATCCTCAAGGTGCCGCTCTCGCTGTTGCCCAAGGTCGTCGACTGTTCGGGCGAGCTGGGCGTCGCCGGCGCCGATATCCTGGGTGCGCCGGTGCAGGTCCTCGGCATGGCGGGCGACCAGCAGGCGGCCACCGTCGGCCAGGCCTGCATCAAGCCCGGCATGGTGAAGGCGACCTACGGCACCGGCTGCTTCGCGATCCTCAATACCGGCAGCATGGCCGTGCACTCGCGCCATCGCCTGCTCACCACCATCGCCTACCAGCTCGACGGCAAACGGACGTATGCGCTGGAGGGCAGCATCTTCATCGCGGGCGCGGCCGTGCAGTGGTTGCGCGATGGCCTGAAGGTCATCGAGAAGTCCTCTGACGTCGAAGCGGTCGCGGCAAAGGCCAAGGACGGCCACGGTGTTTATGTCGTGCCGGCCTTCGTGGGCCTCGGTGCGCCCTACTGGGATCCCGACGCGCGGGCGGCCATCCTGGGCCTCACCCGCGATTCGGGGCATGCCGAGATCGCCGCGGCCACGCTCGATTCCGTCTGCTACCAGACCCGCGACCTGGTCGACGCGATGCGCGGCGACGGCGCGCAGATCGACGAGCTCCGGGTCGACGGCGGCATGGTTGTGAACGACGGGCTGATGCAGCGCCTGGCCGACACGGTCGGCACGCCGGTCGAGCGGCCCCGGGTAACCGAGACCACGGCCTTGGGGGCGGCTTTCCTGGCCGGCCTGAAAGCGGGCCTGTGGCCTTCGCTGGAAGCCCTGTCGGCGACCTGGGCACTCGACCGGGCCTTCAGGCCGGCCGAGGACGCCGCCTCGCGCGACCGGCGCTATGCCGGCTGGAAGGATGCCGTCGGCAGGGTCCGCAGTTCCTGATTGCTGCCCACAAGGGCTGCCTTTAGGTTGCGCCCGCCATGAAAGCCTCTGCCAATCCCGTCTATTGCGGCGTCGACACCACCGATCTCGAGGGAGCGGCCAGGCTCATCCAGTCGATCGGCGGCGCGCCCAAGCCCGCGGTCGGCGGCATCAAGCTGGGGCTGGAATTCTTCCTGGCCCACGGCTCGCCCGGCATCCGCTACGCCTTTCCGGCGCCGGTCCGCGCGACGGGCGTGGGCTTCTTCCTCGACCTCAAGCTGCACGACATTCCCAACACGGTGGCGGGCGGCATCCGGGCCGTGGCCGACCTCGCGCCGACCTACATCACCATTCATTCGAGCGGCGGTCGCGACATGCTGAAGGCCGCCGTCGACGAGGCCGGCAACCAGGCCGCCAAGCTCGGCCTGCCGCGTGCCAAGCTGCTGGGTGTTACGGTGCTCACCTCGCTCGACAAATCCGACCTCGTGGCCACCGGCGTCGATGCCGAGCCGTCCGACCAGGTGCTGCGCCTCGCCGCGCTGGCGCGTGAAGCGGGGCTCGACGGCTGCATCTGCTCGCCGCATGAGATCGTGGCGCTCCGCAAGCAGTGCGGCCCGGACTTCGTGTTGATGGTGCCGGGGATCCGCCCAGTGGGCAGCGACGCCAACGACCAGAAGCGGGCCATGACGCCGCGCGAGGCCGTGAGCCTCGGGGCCACGCATCTCGTGGTCGGTCGGCCGATCTACAAGGCGGCCGATCCGCGCGTGGCGGCCGAAGCCATCGCGCGCGAGGCCGGCGTCAACGACCTATGACCGCCGGGGCCCGGGTGAAGGCCAAGATCTGCGGCCTCTCCACGCCCGAGACGCTCGACGCCGCGGTGCAGGCCGGCGCAAGTTGGGTGGGCTTCGTCACGTTTCCGCGCTCGCCACGCCACATCGAATCGCTCGATCTCCTGAAGTCGCTTGGCATGCGCGTGCCGAAGAGCGTCGGCCGGGTCGGCCTGTTCGTCGATCCCGACGATGTGCTGATCGACGCGCGCGTCGGCACCGGCGTCATCGATGTCCTGCAGCTTCACGGCTCGGAGACACCGGAGCGTGTCGCAGCCCTCAAGGCACGCACCGGCAAGCAGATCATGAAGGTGATCAAGGTTGCGCGGCCCGAGGACATCGAGCGGGGAGTCGCGGCCTATGCCGCCATCGTCGATCTCCTGATGTTTGACGCTGCGGACGGCACCTTGCCAGGTGGCAACGCCAAGTCCTTCGACTGGACGTTCCTTTCCGGCGCCAAGGTGCCGGTGCCGTGGATGCTCGCGGGCGGGTTGACGCCCGACAACGTCGCGGAGGCGGTGAGGGTGACCGGCGCGCCGATCGTCGACGTTTCCTCTGGCGTCGAATCCAGTCGCGGTGTGAAATCGATCGAACTGATCCGCGCCTTCCTCGACCGGGTGAAGGCGCTCTGAGGGAAGGACACTCATGAAGACCGAACAGCGGCTCAAGGAACTCGGCATCGAGCTTACCCAGCCGACCTCGCCGATGGCCAGCTACGTGAATGCGGTGCGCACGGGCAACCTGCTCTATCTCGCCGGCAAGGGCCCCGGGCTGCCCGGCAAGCCGCTGCCCGTGGGCAAGCTCGGCCGCGATTTCTCGATCGAGCAGGGCTACGGCTTCGCGCGCGAGACCGGTCTCAGCATTCTCGCTGTCCTTAAGGCCGAGCTGGGCGACCTCGACCGCGTGAAGCGCATCGTCAAGGTGCTGGGTATGGTCAACGCGACGTCGGAATACGGCAGCCAGCCGGAAGTCATCAACGGCTGCTCCGATCTCTTCGTCGACGTGTTCGGCGATCGTGGCCGGCACGCCCGTTCGGCGGTCGGCGTCGGCTCGCTGCCACGCGGTATCCCGGTCGAGATCGAGGTGATCGTCGAGATCGAGGACGCGCCTGCCCGCAAGGCCGCCGCCAAGGCGGCGCCGAAGCCCAAGGCCGCTCCCAAGGCCAAGAAGAAGGCGGCCAAGAAAAAGAAGAACTAGGGCATTCCGGGCCTTTTGACCGACCCCTGTCGGGACTGCTAAGTCCGCCGTCCCGACAGGAAGAGCAATGCCCACCACGCCCAACAGTTTTCGCACCGGCCCGGACGAGCGCGGCCATTACGGCATTTTTGGCGGTCGCTACGTCGCCGAGACGCTGATGCCGCTGATCCTCGAGCTCGAGCAGGCCTACAACGAGGCCAAGGCCGATCCGCAGTTCCAGGGCGAGCTCAAGTATCTCCTGACCCAGTATGCCGGCCGCCCGAGCCCGCTCTACTACGCCGAGCGCTTCACCAAGAAGCTCGGCGGCGCCAAGGTCTACTTCAAGCGCGACGAGCTGAACCACACGGGCAGCCACAAGATCAACAACGTGCTGGGCCAGGTCCTGCTCGCCAAGCGCATGGGCAAGACGCGGGTGATCGCCGAAACCGGCGCCGGCCAGCACGGCGTGGCCACTGCCACTGCCTGCGCGCTGTTCGACATTCCCTGCGTGGTGTTCATGGGTTCGGTCGACGTCGATCGCCAGGCGCCCAACGTGGCGCGCATGAAGATGCTGGGTGCGGAGGTGCGGCCGGTGAAAGCGGGCGCCGCGACGCTCAAGGACGCGATGAACGAGGCGCTGCGCGACTGGGTCGCGACCTGTGAGACGACCTTCTACTGCATCGGCACGGTCGCGGGTCCGCATCCCTATCCGGCGATGGTGCGCGACTTCCAGTGCGTGATCGGCGAGGAGGTCCGCAAGCAGATGATGGAGGCCGAGGGCCGGCTTCCCGACACGCTGGTCGCCTGCATCGGCGGCGGCTCCAATGCGATGGGCCTGTTCCATCCCTTCCTCGACGATGCCTCGGTCCGCATCATCGGCGTCGAGGCGGCGGGTCGCGGCCTCGACACGGAAGAGCATGCCGCGTCGCTGACCGGCGGCCGTCCCGGCGTGCTGCACGGCAATCGCACCTATCTGCTGCAGGACAAGGAAGGCCAGATCACCGAGGCGCACTCGATCTCGGCCGGCCTCGACTATCCCGGCATCGGGCCCGAGCATTCCTGGCTGAAGGAGCAGGGCCGCGTGGAATACGTCTCGGCGACCGACGACGAGGCGGTCGAGGCGTTCCAGGTTCTCTGCAAGCTAGAGGGCATCATCCCCGCGCTCGAGTCCTCGCATGCTGTCGCCTACACGATGAAGATCGCGCCGACGCTGCCGAAGGACAATCTGCTGGTGATGAACCTCTCCGGCCGCGGCGACAAGGATGTGCCGCAGATCGCCGCTCGCCTGGGGATCCAGATCCGATGAGCCGCATCGAAAAACGCTTCGCCCAGCTCAAGGCCGACAAGCGCGCCGGACTCGTGACCTACATCACCGCCGGCGACCCCGACGCGGAGATCAGCTACCAGATCCTGAAGGGTCTGCCGGGCGCCGGCGCCGACCTCATCGAGCTCGGCATGCCGTTCACCGATCCGATGGCCGACGGCCCGTCGATCCAGCTCGCCGGCCAGCGCGCTCTCAAGGCCGGCATGACGGTCGACAAGACCTTCGACATGGTGCGCCGCTTCCGCAAGGAGACCGGCGACAACGACACGCCGATCCTGCTGATGGGCTACTACAACCTGATCTACCAGCGCGGCGCGGAGCGCTTCTGCAAGGACGCCGCGGCGGCCGGCGTCGACGGCTTCATCCTGGTCGACCTGCCGCCCGAGGAAGCCGACGAGCTGAAGCCGCATGCCGCGGCCAACGGCCTCGACACGGTGCTGCTGACGGCGCCGACGACCGATGACAAGCGCCTGCCGGCGGTCCTGAAGTTCGCCTCGGGCTTCGTCTATTTTGTTTCGGTGCTCGGCATCACCGGCACCAAGTCGGCGACCGAAGAAGCGGTGCGCACCCACGTCGAGCGCATCAAGCGCCACACCAAGCTTCCCGTAGGCGTGGGCTTCGGCATCCGCACGCCTGAGCAGGCGGCCGCCGTGGCGCGCCATGCCGATGCCGCCGTCGTTGGCACCGCCATCATCGACCACGTCAAGGCGGGTCTCGACGACAAGGGCAAGGCCAAGCCTGAACTGGTGCCGGGCGTGTTCGCCTACATCAAAGCGCTGGCCGACGGCGTGCGCGGCGTCCGCAAGGCCTAATCGTCGAAGTTCAGGTCGGCCACGTACGGGTTGGTCTTCCGTTCCCAGCCGAACGTGGAGGTCTGCCCATGGCCCGGCACGAAGGTGATGTCATCGCCGAGCGGCCACAGCCGCTTGCGGATCGAGTTCAGGAGCTGGTCGTGGTTGCCGCGCGGGAAATCCGTGCGGCCGATCGAGCCCCGGAACAGCACGTCGCCCACGAACGCCACCTTCGAGGGCTTGTGCACGAACACGACATGGCCCGGCGTGTGGCCGGGGCAGTGCACGACGTCGAAGGTGAGGTTGCCGAGGCTCACCGTCTCGCCGTTGGTCAGCCAGCGATCGGGCACGAACGGCTTGTAGACCGGGAAGTTGTACTTGGCGCCGGAGGCCGGCAGCCCCTCGATCAGGAACAGGTCGTCCTCGTGCGGGCCCTCGATCTTCACGCCGTAGTGCTCGGCCATGGTGCCGGCCGCCGAGGCATGGTCGACATGCCCGTGGGTCAGCAGCACCTTGGTCACCTTGATGCCCTGCTGGGCGATCGCCTGCTGCAGCATGTCGAAGTCGCCGCCCGGATCGACGGCGGTTCCTTCCATGGTCTCGTCGCACCAGACGATGGAGCAGTTCTGCTGGAACGGGGTGACGGGGGCGATCATGACCTTGAGCATGCCTTCGATCTAATGCCTCCCAAGGGTCAACGGAAGGGCGTATGCTGTCGCTCCCTCAAGCTTCCATGGCAATGAACTTGCGTCCTTTGCTCGCGTTCCTGGGCCTGCTGGCCCTGCTGGCGGGCCCGGCACGGGCCCAGATCGCCACCGTGGCTTCGCCGTCCGGGCCGGTCGCGGCCGGCCCGTACATCATCGTCGATGCCGCGAGCGGCGAGACGCTGCTGGAGCGCAATTCCGGCGTGCTGTGGTATCCCGCGTCGCTCACCAAGATGATGACGGCCTACATCGTCTTCGAGGAGTTGAAGGCGGGGCGGATGACGATGTCGACCACGCTGCCGTTCTCCGAGAACGCCCGCAACAAGCCCGCCTCCAAGCTGGTGCTGGCGGCGGGGCAGGGGATCACGGTCGAGCAGGGCCTGCAGGCGCTGGTCGCTCGCTCCGCCAATGACGTCGCCACCGCCTTCGGCGAGCGCATCTCGGGCTCCGAGCAGGTGTTCGCCCAGCGCATGACGCAGACCGCGAACCGGCTCGGCATGACGGCGACGGAGTTCCGCAACGCCAACGGCCTGCCCGACCAGAGCCAGGTCACCACGGCGCGCGACATGGCGATCCTGGGTGTCGCGCTGATCAAGGACTTCCCGCAGTACTACAGCTACTTCGCCACCAAGGAGTTCATGCTGGGCAATCAGCGCATCGGCCCGGGCATCAAGTTCATCGATCTCTATTCACCCTATGCCGACGGTTTGAAGACCGGCTTCATCTGCGCTTCGGGCTTCAATATCGTGGGCAGCGCGGTGCGCGACGGGCGGCGGCTGGTGGGCGTCGCTTTCGGCTTCCGCCGTGCCGATCTGCGCGACGAATTCATGGTGCGGATGTTCGACGAGGCGTTTGCGCTCAAGACCGCCGGCAGCCGTCAGCTCGTCTGGCAACTGCGCAATGGCGGGGGCGGCCCGGCGACGGTGCTGCCCTACGGCGAGTGCGGCACCATCCGCTACGACATGCCGGGCGATGCAGTCTGGCTCGGGACGTTCGGCGATTGGCGCACGGCCAAGAACAGTTTCGACGCGGGCCAGGCCAAGCTCGGCACGATGGGGCTGCGGACGGGCAAGGAATGGATCCTGCCCGTCACCTCCAACAAGGTGACCAAGCAGGCCGCGATCATCGCCGACCTCGAGCCCGATGCCGCGCAGAAGCTCTGCGCCGACTACCAGGCGCGGAAAGCCTTCTGCCAGGTGAAGAAACCCTCCGAGATATCTGCACCTTACGGCATGTTCTGGCGCTGACCCAGGTCCCTAACTTGGCCCATTCCGTCATTCGTGCGATACCGCGGCCATGAACTGGCTGACCAATTTCGTCCGCCCCAAGCTCCGTGCGCTCGTCGCGCGCAAGGAGACGCCGGACAATCTCTGGGTGAAGTGTCCCAAGTGCGAACAGATGTTGTTCACGCGCGACTGGGAGGCCAACCAGGAAGTCTGCAATCATTGCGGCCACCATATGCGGCTCCGGCCGCTGAAGCGGCTGCCGTACCTGTTCGACGAGGGCAAGTACGAGCTGCACCCGTTGCCGCGCGTCAACGCCGACCCGCTGAAGTTCCGCGACACCAAGCGCTATGACGCGCGCCTCAAGGAGGCGCAGGCCAAGGCCGAGGGCACGACCGACGCGCTGGTGGTGGCGAGCGGCCTGATGGGCAGCCGCCTCTCCATCGTGGCGCTCCTGGACTTCGGCTTCATGGGCGGCTCGATGGGTACCGCCGTCGGCGAAGGCTTGGTGATGGCGGCCGACCTCGCCGTCGCGCGCAAGGCGCCGCTGATCGTGTTCTCCGCTTCGGGCGGTGCGCGCATGCAGGAGGGGATTCTCTCCCTGATGCAGCTCACGCGCACCACCATCGCGGTGCGCAAGGTCAAGGAAGCGGGCCTGCCCTATATCGTGGTGCTGACCGATCCCACGACCGGCGGCGTGTCGGCATCCTTTGCAATGCTGGGTGACGTCCACATTGCCGAGCCCGACGCCATCATCGGCTTCGCCGGCCCGCGCGTCATCCAGGACACGATCCGCCAGGAGCTGCCGCAGGGTTTCCAGCGTTCGGAGTATCTCCTGGAGCACGGCATGATCGATGCCGTCGTGCACCGCCACAAGCTGCGCGAGACCCTGGTCCGCATGGTCTCGCTCATGATGGACCCGATGGTCGCGGAGGGCCGCGGCATCGCCGTCGCCGCGCGCTGATCTTCCCGTGAGCGACGCCATCGTTCAGCGTCTGATGAGTCACCACCCGATGGTGATCACCATCGGGCTGGAGCGCATCGAACGCCTGCTGAAGCGGCTCGGATCGCCCGAGAAGAAGTTGCCGCCGCTGGTCCATGTCGCCGGCACCAACGGCAAGGGCTCGCTGGTCGCTTACTTGCGGGCAATGGCCGAGGCGGCCGGCTACCGCGTCCACGTCTACACCTCGCCGCATCTCGTGCGCTTCAACGAGCGCATCCGCATCGCCGGCCGGCTGATCGACGACCATGCGCTCGACGAGATGCTGACGGAGTGCGAGGAGGCGAACGGCGACACGCCCATCTCCTTCTTCGACATCACCACGGCGCTGGCCTTCCTCGCCTTCTCGCGGGTGCCCGCCGATCTCGGCATCATCGAGGTCGGCATGGGCGGCCGCTACGACAGCACCAACGTGATCGAGCCCGCCCTCTCGGCGATCACGCCGATCGGCTACGACCACACGGGCTTCCTGGGCGACAAGCTCGAGGGCATCGCGGGCGAGAAGGCCGGCATCATCAAGCGCACCGTGCCGGTCGTGGTCGGCCGCCAGCGCGACGTGAGCGCGGCGGTCATCGCGGCCGAGGCCGCCAAGCTTGCCTCGCCGATGTTCCGCATGGGCCGCGAATGGCAGGTGACGCCGACGGCCCAGGGCTTCCGCTACGAGAGCGATCTCTCGACGATCGATCTGCCGGCACCGGCGCTGATCGGCGCACACCAGCTCGACAATGCCGCGACGGCGGTGGCCTGCATCGAGCGCCTGCGGGCCGCCAATTTCTCGATCGACGATCGCGCGATCGTCAAAGGTCTTTCCTCGGTAGAGTGGCCCGCGCGCCTGCAGCGGCTGACCAAGGGGCCACTGCCCGACGCCCTGCCGCCCGGCAGCGAGCTGTGGCTCGACGGCGGCCATAACGAGGATTGCGGGCTGGTGCTGGCGCGCCAGGCGGCCGAGTGGGCGAAGGAGCCGGCGCCGCTGCCGCTCCACCTGATCTTCTCGATGATGACGACCAAGGACGCCTCGGGCTTCCTGCGGCCGTTGGCCCGCTACGCCCAGTCGGCGCGCGCCGTGCCGTTCCCCGAGGGCCACAGCGCCTACACGCCGGCCGAGGCCTGCGCCAAGGCGGCCGAGGTCGGGCTCGACTGCGCACCCGCAAACGACATCGGCGCGGCGCTGGAAGACCTGTTGGCCAGCCAGCCCGCGCCGATGCGTGTTCTCATCTGTGGATCGCTCTACCTCGCCGGCGCGGTGCTCGACCGCAACGGCTGAGCGTCCCTACGAGACGACGGTGTTGATCCAGCTCACCAGCTTCTGCTTCGGCTCGGCGCCGATCTTGGTCGCGGCGACCTGGCCGTTCTTGAACAGCAGCAGGGTCGGAATCGAGCGGACGCCGTAGCGCGTCGGCGCCATCGGGTTCTCGTCGATGTTGACCTTCACGACCTTGAGCTTGCCGTCCATCTCCTTGGCGATGTCTTCCAGCGACGGGCCGATCATGCGGCAGGGGCCGCACCACTCGGCCCAGAAGTCGACGAGGACGGGCGTGTCGGACTTCAGGACTTCCTGCTCGAAGGAAGCATCGGTTGCTTTGACGGTCATCGGTGGGTTCTCCCAAAAACACTACAGGCCGGTCGATGGACCGGCGCCGCCCTTGGCCCTGAAGCTAGGAACGCGCCCCCTGCGAGTCAAGATGCGGCAGCATAAGGCATTGAATTGTCTAGGGTTTTGGCGTCGATCTCCATGAGCTGTGGGGCCGCCGTCCACAGCAAAAACGCACGCACCGTGCGGCCCGGATAGATCTGTTGCAGCAGCGCGCGATAGAGCGCGAGCTGGCGGCGATAGGCCAGCGCCACACCGTCGGCCGACGCGGGCGGCGGGCGGTTGGTCTTGAAGTCGACGATCAACACTTCCTTGTCGGACACCGCGAGCCGGTCGAGCTGGCCGCTCACCGTGAAGGTGCCGCGCGGCGTCCTCACCGTGCCGATCAACGGCACCTCGGCGCGCGAGGTCGCGGCGAACAGCGCGGCATGGGCGGGCGCCTCGATGACGTCCGCCACCTCACGCGCCCACTGCTCGACTTCTTCGACGGAGAGGCTGTGCGCAGGCTGGCCGAGGAAGCGCCGGGCCGCGGCGGAGCGTTCGCCCGCGGGAAGTGCAGGCAGCTGGCGCAGCAGCTCGTGCAGCAGCAGGCCACGCTGCCAGCGCTTGGTATCGTCCGGGGCGAGCGGGCTGTAGGCGCGCGGCTCGCTCGCGGCCTCGTCGGGCAGCGGCTGCGAGGGCGCGAGCGGTGTCGGCGGATCGGGCTCGCCCGGTGCGGCCTCACCCCACCAGTCGGGCAGCGGCGCCTCGTCGGCGATCGCCAGCTCCTGCTGCTCGGGCTCCTCGATATGGCCTTCGTTCACGAGTGCGTAGCCGTCGCCGCTCCAGCCGTCATCGCCGAGCGACGCCGTGAAGTCGAAGGGCTTGGTGGTTGCTCGGCCGCGCGGCAGCGGGCTCTCGGGATCGATCTCGGTCTCGCTGCTGGCGCGCAGGCCCGCCTCGATGCGCTCGTACCAGCAGCCACGGTCCTGTTTGCGCGCGCCGATCCAGCCGCCGACATAGAGCCGGTCCTCGGCGCGGGTCATGGCGACGTAGAGCAAGCGGTTCTGCTCCTCGAGCGAACGCTCGCGCGCCTCGGCGCGCCAGGCGCGGGCGGCCTCGTTGGCGTCGTCGGCGCGCGGCAGCCAGAGCTTGGCTTCGCCCTCGGCGCCCGACAGCAGGCGCTCGGTGTCGCGCGGCACGCGCGTCGTGTCGGGCAGGTAGACGATCGGCGCCTGCAGGCCCTTCGAGGCATGCACGGTGAGGATGCGCAGCTCGCGCCGCCGGTTCTGGTCGAGGTCGCGCTTGATCTCGCCGCCACCGGTCTCGAACCAGCGCAGGAAGCCCTGCAGCGAGCCGCCCTCGGTCCGCTGGTACTGCAGCGCGCGCGACAGCAGCTCGTCGATCGGATCGCCGGCCTCGCGGCCCAGCCGTTCGAGCAGCCGGACGCGACCCTTCTCGGGACCGAGCGCCTGGGCGAAGAAGTCGAACGGCGTGCCGTAGTCGGCGCGCTTCAGCCACCCGGACAGGCGCTGGTACGCCGTCGTGAAAGGCGCCTCGTTGCTTCGTTCGCGCAATGCCCGCCAGAGATGGCCGGTGCGCTTCCAGGCCAGCGCGAAGAGCTGTTCTTCGTCGAGCCCGATCAACGGTGACTTCAGCAGCGCCGCGAGGTTGAGGTCGTCCTGCGGCAGCAGGACGAAGCGCGCCATCGCCAGCAGGTCCTGGATCGCGAGCTCCTCGCCGAGATTAAGGCGGTCGACGCCCGCCACCTCGACGCCCTCGCGCTTCAGCGACCGCACCAGCGCGTTCACGAACTCGTTGCGCCGCCGCACCAGCACCATGAAGTGGCCGGCATGGAGCAGCTCGCCGCCGCGCGCGCGGCGTTCCTTGCCGATCAGGCTCTTGGCGTGCGCGGCGATCAGGTCGGCCAGCCGCTGGTGCGGCAGCTTCAGGCCGGCCTGCAGCCCGTCGAGATCGGTCGTGTCGACCTTCTGCTCGTCGGCGCCGACCAGTGGCCACAGCTCGACGGTGCCCGGCTCGTTCTTGCGGCTGGGCAGGTGCATGACGTCGCCCGGCTCGGCGACGCCGCGCACGGCCTCGGGATCGGCGAACACCCAGTCGACCGCGTCCAGCACGGCGGGCGTCGAACGGAAGGACACGTTGAGGTCGACCGGCTCGAACCTCTGCTCGGCGACGCGACTGCGCTCGTGGAACCACTCGCGCATTTCCTTGAGCTTGCGCGGATCGGCGCGCTGGAAGCCGAAGATCGACTGCTTGGTGTCGCCGACGGCGAAGATCGTGCGGCTGCGGTCGACGGCGCCGGCGCCGACAAAGAACTCCGTGGTCAGGCTGCGGATCACCTCCCACTGGTCGGGGTTGGTGTCCTGCGCCTCATCGACCAGCACATGGTCGATGCCGCCATCGAGCTTGTAGAGCACCCAGGCAGCGCTCTCCGCGCCCTCGAGCAGGCGGCGCGTCGCCACGATCAGGTCGTCGTAGTCGAGCACGGCGCGGCGGCGCTTGGCGCGCGTGTAGCGGTCGGCAATGTCGAGACCCAGCCGCAGCAGGGCGATGGTGCGCTCGACCAGCGCCGCGCCGTTGATGCGGTCGAGCACCTCGGACAGCCGCTTGGCTTCGCGCAGCAGCACCTCCTCGATGCCGGGCATCGCCTCGATGGCGGCCTTGGTGGCAAGCCGCGACAGGATCTCGCCCTTGGCGGTGAAGAAGGCCTTGCCGTAGCCGCCGAGCAGGGCTGGGCGGTCCTTGGAAGCCAGCCACTCGGCGATGATCTCGGCACGCACCTTGTCCTGCTTGCCGCCCTTGGCGAGTGCCCGCGCCGC